>CANQLJ010000033.1 GCA_947624685.1 Candidatus Gastranaerophilales bacterium
AGGTGAGGCGTTTAAACCGGATGGTGTTACTGATGATAATAAGTTAGAAAATTCCCAAGATGCATTTGCGTTGGCGCCGGTTGATGTTGGATGGGGCTTGAACATATACTATTGCATCTATGGAATATTTTGCCCTTCCTATTAATTTTTGCTTTCAATATCAGCCACAGAAATAGGGGCTTTTTGCTATGCGATATTTTAAAATATTGAATTAAAACGGACTTAGAGTCTTTTGAGGTGAATATTTTTTCCTATTTTTTCCCAAAAATGTTATAACCTTATATTTATCGCCATTTATATATTCATTTCTAACCGAAAACATTTTTTCAAGCAGCGAAAGCTTTTTATCTTTATTTTTAAATTCATTTATATAAATTTTTGGAATTGATGAAATAAAGATTTCTTCATAAAAAGAAGTCTTTTTAGCACATTCCCAAAACTTATCATGAAGCTTTCCCCACTGTTGTTTTGACGTAGTCCAAGGTTTAATAAGAAAATGGATGATACAAGGGTCATTAATAGCGTCAATAATTTTTTGTCTATAGGAAGGCAATATCTTTTGCTCCAGCTCTTTATCATAAAGGCAGCAAGCATATTGGCAATTATATTCAAGCGGAAGTGCTTTTGTTTTTCCTGAAAATATCAAATTCAAAGCGTCCTGATCGGGGCACATATATTTTTTTCTGTCCGTAAAATTTACAAACCTTTCAAAATATTCGCTTAAATCAATTTTTGTAATATCAAAAAGAATAACCCCCGAATTAAAATAATCGTTTAGATTTTTTATTTTTAAAACATTTTTTCTATATTTTATATGGACGTCTTTTAAATCTTCTTCCATAACACCCATAATATCTATACATGCACCAATCTGTTTATCATCAAGATTGATATTGAAAATATCATCCACGTTTTTATTAATTAAAACATCACTATCAAGATATAAAACTTTGTCATAATACTTCATAACAAAAGGAATAAAACATCTGTAAAACACTAAAAGAGGCCAATGTTCGTTAGTTTGCAGTTTAAGCTTACAAAATTGCCCTTTAACATATGATTTCATATCAAAAAATCTCAAGCTAAAGTTTGAAGGCAGCATAGCTTCGAGTCGCTCTTTGTTTTGAGGTGTAATATCATCAGCAAATACAACAATATCATATATTTTATCTTTTGAAGAATTATCAATTAGTGATTTTAGTACAACTGCGAAATATTTTACATAAGAATTATTAATCGTAAAACAAAAAGCTTTTTTGTGGTTTTTATCAACAGGTATAATTTGAAACTTTAAATTGGGAATAAATTTATTTGGGCCTTCGCCTTTAACTCTAAAAGAAAAAGGTATTCCAAAAAGCGTTATGATTTTATATTTTAATGAATAAAAGAAACTGCTTCGGATGGAAAAAATATTTTCAAGAAAACTTCTTTTTTCGCTTATGAATTTCATAAATATGTTAAAATCTTTCAAAGAAAGCTCTTTTTTAACTTTATTAATGTACTCATCTTTCAGATTGTATGCAAGCATACTGAAGCCGGAAACAAAACATACAATTCTATAATTTTCATATTCTTTTTTGTATTTATTGTATAAATTATTAGATTTTAGAAAGTTTTCTAAATAATTAACCGTTTCAAAAACATCAAACCCATGCCTGCCCAGTGAATAGCAAGTGGAGCCGGCTCTTTTCCTATAACAATAGACAGATAAAGAAATATTATCCGTTTTATTACAAATTGACGTTGCAATAATTGAAAATACACAATCTTCAATAACTCTTGATTTAGGGAATTTAATATTGTTATTTTTTATAAAATCTGTTTTAAATATTCTATTCCAAACGGCAGTGCTGGATTGAAAAAAATTCTTTTTTAATTTTTCCATCGTAAATGTTTCAAGTTCTTTAGCATCTTCCTTATTTCCAAATATGTATTTGGGGAAAGTTTTTTGTTCAAATTCACCCGAGTGCTCATCAAAAACTTTAAAATCAAACCAAACAATATTGGAATCATTTTCTTTTGCAAAAGAGTAAATTTTGCTTAGAGAATTTTTTTCAACATAATCATCGGGATCAACAAAAAATAAATATTCACCCTTCGCCAAATCAATACCAACGTTTCTTGCTTCACCTTGTCCTTGGTTTTCTTGGGTTATTACAATTACTCTTTCATCATTTTTTGCATATTCGTTTAATATTTCAAGGCTGTTGTCGGTCGAACCGTCATTAATACATATTATTTCGATTTCTTTTAAATCTTGATTTATAAGACTGTCCAAACACTCTTTTAAATATGCTCCAACATTATAAACAGGGACAATTATAGACATTTTTATTGAAGTTTTGATTTTGCAATTGTCTGTCATTTTTTCTCCTTATATAGATTTATTATTTAAAAAATCATCACATGTGATTAGTTAAAAAGATAATAACATAAACCTTGATACATGGTAATCACATGTAACGTATTTTTAAAAAAACATTATAATTATTGTTTATAACCCGTTAAATATATTTTATTTTAATAAAATAAAGAGGTTTGACACCCAATGCTGTATGATGACAAAGAATTTATAGGAAAAACAATTCAAACCATTAGAAAAAAGGCGAATTTTAAGCAGAGCGAGTTGGCTGAAAAAATCGGTATTAGTGAAAAACATTTAAGCAAAATTGAAACGGGTAAAAATTTGCCATCTTTGGATAATTTTTTAAAAATGGCGGAAATTTTGAACTTTAGCTTGGAAGATTTCGGCGTAAAATCATACAAAACCGAAAACAAATACAGAGAAACTCTTTTAAAAATTGCATATTCATCTTCCGATAAGGAAGCAAAGTCATATTGCGAAATAATTGAAACTTTAAACAGGATTATCGGATTGAATAAAAATTAAGTTCATTTTAAGCCAAAATCAACTTTTTTTAAGTACAAATTTTTACAGATGCAAAAATTTGCAATAAAGGTATAATTGAAAACTAACTTTTTATTTTACCATAAATTCAATGTTTCATTCATGCTTCCCGTTCGATAGCCGATTAAATCCATTGTCACATAAGAAAAACCGTACATTTTAAATTCTGAAGTAATTTTTTCCCTGTTTTGCAGGATTTTTTCAAACTCACGTGGCAGAACCTCAATTCTTGCGATATTACCGTGTATCCGAACTCGGACTTGATTAAAACCGAGGTCTAAAAGCAGCTGCTCCGCTTTATCAACCATTTTTAATTTTTCTTCGGTTATCTCTTCGCCGTATACAAAACGGGAAGAAAGACAGGCAAAAGACTGTTTTTCTGCCGTAGGAAGCCCGATTTCTTTTGAGAGGGTGCGAATTTCCGCTTTGCTTAAACCTGCGGTTCTAAGAGGGCTTAAAACTCCAAGCTCTTTTACAGCCTGCATGCCGGGTCTATAGTCGCCTTCATCGTCAATATTTGAGCCTTCTGCTACATTTTCAATATGATTATCTTTTGCACATTGCCAAATTTTTTGAAACAGTTCTTTTTTGCATAAATAGCAACGATTTGGCGGATTATTTTTAAAACCTTCAATGTTAAGCTCTTCCGATTCAACAATTATATGCTTAATGTTTTCATTTTTGCAGAAGCGGATTGCTTCTTGAAGCTCTCTTTGCGGAAAAGAGCAGGATTTCGCGGTTACGGCGATGACATTGTCATTAAGAATATCGTGAGCCGTTTTGAGAAGAAAAGTCGAATCAACACCCGAAGAAAAAGCAACAGCGACACTTTTCAGATTTTTTAAATATTCTTTTAATTTTTCTAACTTTTCTAACTTTTCTAACTTCATAACGGTAATTGTACCATAAAAGATATGCGCAAATAGTATTTTTATGATATATTTTTATTGAGAGGGTTTTAAAAATGAAAAGACGAGATTTTATTATTAATTCTGCTCTTGCAATAGGCGGGACGGCACTACTATCCGGTTGCGGCAGAAAAGAACTTATTAAATCGCAAAATCAAGTTGCAAGAAGAAAATATAAAGATATTACAATTCCATTGCTGGGTCTTGGCTGTATGAGATTACCTATGAAAGGTGATGAAATTGACCAGCAGGAACTGGACAGAATGGTTGATTATTGTATGGAGCACGGTGCAAATTATTTTGATACCGCTTATATGTATGTGGATTCAAAATCTGAGTACGCAATCGGAAAATCCTTAAAAAGATTTAAACGTGAAGATTTTATGCTTGCGGATAAAAGCCCGATTTACAAAATGAACACACGTGACGATGTTAGAAAAATCTTTAATGAACAGCTTCAAAAATGCCAGGTTGAATACTTTGATTTTTATATGTGCCATAATATTAACCAAAACACCGTAGATACATATAGAAATGTTCATATGGCTGAGGAGCTTGATAAACTCAAACAAGAAGGCAAAATTAAATACTTGGGGTTTTCTTTCCACGGAACTCCCGAAATTTTAAAAGAAGTTGTAAAAGATTATAAATGGGATTTTGCTCAGCTTCAAGTAAACTATCTTGATTGGGATGTAGTTAAAGCGCATGAACAATATGATATTGTTCAAGCGCAAGGAATACCCGTTACCGTTATGGAACCATTAAGAGGCGGAGGGCTGGTTAATTTGAGTGATAAAGCACTTGCAAAACTCAAAGAAAATTCCAATAACTCTCCTGCGGCATTCGGTTTAAGATGGGCAGCAAGCAGAAATAATGTTGTAACAGTGCTTTCAGGCATGAGCAACCTTGAACAGGTTAAAGAAAATATCCAAACATTTATTGATTATAAGGATATGGATGAAAAAGAAGAAAAACTGGCAGATGAGATAGCAAAAATCATCCAATCTCAAGGCGAAATAAATTGCACGGCTTGCAAATACTGCATGGAAGTTTGCCCGAGAGGCATAAATATCCCCGCAAATTTTGCTCTTTATAACCAATATAAAGTTACGAATAACAAAATGCTATTCAAAATATACTATGAATCGCTTGCGGATGATGAAAAAGCCGATAAATGCATCAAATGCGGTTTGTGCAGTAAAAATTGTCCTCAATCGCTTGATATTCCGACACTATTAGCCAAAATAGATGATGAATATAATAAAACCGAAAGCTAAAGGGTAATATGAAAAAAAGTTATATCATAAGATTAACAATAGCGGGAATTGTCGGGATTTTGGCAATTCTTGCCGTTTTTGGGATTTATCCCATCCATATTATGGACTTGCAATTCGCTGCGGTTTTAGAGCGTGCTATTTCTGATTTTTCTTGGGTTGCAATTGGAGTTATTGCGGGAATTTTGGTTTTAACATTGCTGTTTGGCAGATTTTACTGTTCAACAATTTGTCCTTTTGGAATTTTGCAGGAATTTTGCGCACTTTTATTTAGGAAAAAAGGTGCGGCGCAAAAAAACTTACCCGTTAAATACTTCATCTCGGCATTAACTTTTGGTGCGTTAATTGGCGGGTCCAGCTTGTTAATAAGGTATATTGACCCTTATACAATGTTTGGTTCAGCCATAAGTTTAACTATTGTCGGATTGATTTTTACAATTTTAATTTTAGCTTTGGTATTATTTAAAAATCGTTATTTTTGTACAAATATTTGCCCCGTGGGAGCGGTTTTAGGGCTAATATCTAAAATTTCATTGAATAAAATTTATATCGATAAAGATAATTGCGCTTCTTGCGGACTTTGCGCAAAATCTTGCCCATCCGGGTGTATCGACCATAAAGAAAAATATGTTGATAATGAAACTTGCGTAAAATGTCTTAAATGCCTTGGAGAATGCAAAAAAGGTGCAATAAAATACGGGATTCAGCCCGTAAAATTTAATTTGAAACGAAGAGATTTTATAATTGCCGCATCGACTCTCGTCGTTCTTGGCGGAGCCATAAAAGCGGGGGTTGAAATAGGCAAAAACTTTGCAAAAAAAGTTCGTAATATTATTCTTCCCCCGGGCGCTCAAGATACAAACAGAATGGCAAATAAATGTTTAAACTGTAATTTATGTATCAAAAACTGCCCCAATAGAATCTTATCAAAAGCGGATGAAGATTTTTCTGCCGTCCATATCGATTATTCAAAAGGCGAGGGGTTCTGCAAATACGATTGTAATGAATGTTCTAAAGTCTGTCCGACGGGTGCCATAAAGAAAATTACTTTAGAAGAAAAGCAAAACACAAGAATTGCAATGGCTATGGTAAATGAATCCAAATGCACAAAATGCGCTACCTGCAAAAATGAATGTCCTAAATCGGCTATTGAGATTACCAATGCAGCAAAAGTAAACGGCTTATTGTGCATAGGCTGCGGCAAATGTGCCAAAAAATGCCCAAGCGGCGCAATTGAAATATTTTCCGTAAAAGAACAGGCTAAAATTTCATGATATAATAAAGCAAAAGGAGTGATTAAGATGTCAATCGGAATACAAGAAATTACTTTAATTTTAATTGTACTTTTATTATTATTTGGCGCAAAAAGAATTCCCGAACTTGCAAAAGCATTAGGCAGAGCTTCTTATGAATTTAAAAAAGCAAAAGAAACCATAAAAAAAGAAGCGGATGAAATTGCCCTAGAGACAAAACCCGAAGAATATCAAATAAAGGACAACCCAAAAGAACCTGAAGTTTAAGGAGCAAACGCAAAGTGGATAAAGAAGAAAGTCTTATCTCACATTTAGAAGCTCTAAGAAGCACTTTATTAAAGTGCTTTATTTCTGTGGGGATTTTGCTTCCGTTTATGTTTATAATAAGCCCTAAGGTATTAAACTTTTTAATAGAAATTTTAATTTCTGATAATAACATCACTCTTAATTATTTTGCACCGTTAGAAGTTTTTTATTGCAGATAAAACTCGCTCTTTTAATGTCGATTATTTTGGCTTTCCCTTATATTTTAAAACAGATGTGGAATTTTATTTTACCTGCGTTATATGAAAACGAGAGAAAATTTATCAAAAAAATCATTATTTTATCAAGCTTATTATTTGCCTTAGGGGTTATTTTTTGTATATGTTTGATTCTGCCTTTGGTTATTAATTTTGCAATGAGTTTTGCTGATGATAATATCAGAGCAATGTTTGGGGTTTCAAATATCATAAATCTTGCGCTATGGCTTGGTTTTGCCTTTGGTTTAATGTTTCAAATCCCCCTTATTACTCATTTACTTATAAAATGGGATATTCTATCTTATGAATCCATAAGTTCAAAACGCCCTTATGTCGTGGTTATTATCCTTACAATAGCAGCGCTTCTCACTCCTCCTGATATTATAAGCCAGATTTTATTGTTTTTGCCGACATATTTATTGTTTGAGCTCGGATTAATCTTTTCAAAGGGAAAAAAAGATGTATAAAGATATCGATTTTGCAAAACTTGATATAGAAAGACAAAAGCGAAAAGGCTATTCGGAAGCTGTTTTTTGCGAGTGCAAAACATCGGATGAACTTATAAAAATATTTTCCGTATTTAAAGAAAACGGGCAGAATGTTTTAGGAACACGTGCAACAAAAGAACAATATGAAGCTTTAAAAAAGGTTTTTCCTGATATTCAATATGATGAAAAAGGGCGGGTTCTGACACTAATTAAAAATCCGTCAAAAAGAATCGGCGAAATTGCAATCTGTACGGGCGGAACAGGGGATATTCCCGTGGCGCAAGAAGCTGCAATAACGGCAGAATTTTTAGGAAGCAACGTAAAAAAATATTATGATATAGGAATTGCCGGGATTCATAGACTTTTTGATAAAATTGATGACATAAGAAAAGCAAATGTAATTATTGCAATTGCAGGCATGGAAGGAGCTTTGGGCACAGTAATAACAGGTCTTGTCGATGTTCCCGTTATTGCGGTTCCGACTTCTGTGGGGTACGGAACTTCTCTAAAAGGAATTTGCGCACTTTTAACAATGTTAAATTCTTGTGCTGAGGGAATGACGGTCGTTAATATAGATAATGGATTTGGCGCGGGGTATAGCGCTAATTTGATAAATCAAAAAATTGAGGGTGGAAAGGTAAAAGGGTAAAAAGGGGATGAATTTATATTTTGAATGTACAAACGGAATCTCGGGCGATATGTCGGTTGCGGCACTTTTGGATTTGGGTGCAAGTAAAGAAAAGCTTCAAAAAGCGCTTCTTTCAATGGGGCTGGATGATGAATTTAAATATGCGATTTCCAAAAAAACAGTAAATGCAATTATCGCAACTGATTTTGATGTTATTTTGCCGCACCATGAACATCATGAACACGATGGGCATCATGAACACCATGGGCATCATCACCACGAACACAGAAATCTTAATGATGTGAATGCTATAATTGATAAAGCCGACACAACAAAAAGCGCAAAAGAACTTGCAAAAAAGATTTTTAAAATCGTTGCGCAAGCGGAAGCAAAAGTTCACGGCAAAGATATTAACGAAGTACATTTCCACGAAGTTGGCGCAATAGATTCAATTGTTGATATTGTAAGTTTTGCGGTTTTATTTGATGATTTAAACCCCGAAAAAGTGTTTTTTAGGACTTTAACGGAAGGCTTTGGAACGGTAAAATGCCGGCATGGGATAATGAATGTTCCCGTGCCTGCGGTATGCGAAATAGCTTCAAAATATAAACTTCCGCTAAAATTTACGAATAACGAAGGGGAAATGATTACCCCGACGGGTGCTGCGATAGCTGCCGCACTTTATACGGGCGAGAAATTGCCCGAGAGTATTATTATTGAAAAAGTCGGAAACGGAGCAGGCAAACGACCCTATCCAAACCCTATATTAAGAGTTATACAATTTAATTAACAGGAGAAAATATTTATGCATTTAGGAAATTCTATTATTTGCCCGGTAACGGGTATTCCGATGATTGCCCTTATGGGAGTAACTGCCTTTTGGGCATTTAAAAAAGCAAAAAAAGATCTTACGAAAGACAAGGTACTGCCCACCGTTATGCTTACGGCTCTGGTTTTTTGTCTGCAAATGATTAATTTTTCAATTCCGACTACCGCTTCGAGCGGTCATATTATAGGTGCCGTGTTGCTATGTGCAATTTTAGGGCCTTATGCGGCGTTTTTGTCGATATGCTCAATTCTTTTGGTACAAAGTGTATTTTTCGCTGACGGCGGACTTTTGGCATTGGGCTGTAATATTTTCAATATGGGATTTTTAGCTTGTTTTGCCGCATATCCTATTATTAAAAAATCTTTTGCAAATAATCCGATAATTGCAGTATTTCTGGCTTCTATCGTCGCTCTTCAATTGGGGTCTTTGGCGGTAGTAATAGAAAGTTCAATCTCAGGCGCAATGTCAGGCGCAATTACAAATTCTATGATGTTTGCTTCACTTATGCAGGGGATACATCTTGCAATCGGCTTTGTTGAAGGAATGTTCAGCGCAATCGTAGTTGCAATTATAAATAAAACAGGTATTAGCAAGAAATTCTCTTACACCATGGGAGTTTTAGCACTTTTACTTGCGGGAGTAATCTCTAATTATGCGTCCAAAAAACCCGATGGCTTAGAATGGTCATTGTTAAATATGCCCGAAGGATTTATTGCTCAAACTCAAGGGCAAATTTATCAAATATCTGAATCGCTGCAAGCAAAAATTGCTATTCTAGGTACCATGCCATCTGAAATAGGCAATCTGCTTGGTTTAGCCGTAGTTGCTCTTTTGTCGTTTACGGTATTTTCGATTATGGCTAAAAAAGCCCAAGCATAAATTTTAAAAAGCTGCCCCCATATTAAAAAAAGGGGCAGTTTCATTAATCTGCCTTCCTTGCAACTTTAAAAAACACAATATACGCCGCAAAACTGCTGTAAAAAGATACTTAGTTTGATTCTTTAAATCACTTAGGTACGATTATTTCGGTGCCGGGAATTTTAAATTTTATGTTATTGAGCAACACCCGCTGCATCCGCCCTTGCCCGAGACACAATTTGCACATTTAGCAGATATTTTTCCGTCTTTAAGGCTGTGTTTACAGCTATTTAACCATTTGGGCTCTTTACAGGAACACTGTTTCATAAAATCAAGAAAATGCACAAATTGAATAAGAACATCCTGCGTCATTGAATATTCAATAGCGCTTGCATTTTTATCGGCCGATGTTTTTTCTATTCCTAAAACCTGATTTAAAAAATTTGAAATAGTATTGTGTCGGTATAATTTTAATCGGATATATTCAATCCCCTCTTTGGTTAGAGTAATATTTCCGTAAGGTACGTAATTTATAAGCCCTGATTTTGCCAGAGTTTTTATTGCCGTTGCTGTCGTTGCCCCGCCATAGCCCAGATACTTTGAGACATCTTTAACAATGATATTTGAATTGTTTTTTGAAATATTAAAAATAGCCAGCAAATATTTTTCTAAACTTGCACTTAATTTTTTGTTGTTTTGTTCCATAGTTATGTTATACCATAAAATGAGCCGTTAAGCTTGTTTTGATGAAAACTCTTTAAAAACATCGGGAATATTTTTGCCCAAAAAAGGATTAGATGAAACTTTTGCATTTATCGGTTTTTTAATTTTTTTATTGTTGTCTTTAGCGTGTTTTGTCATCCAAATATTTAATTTTGGAAGTAATACTCCAAGCATTAAGGCAGAGTATAAAATTCCCGACATTTGAGCAACATTAAGTTTTCTAAGGTTTTTTGCAGCATTTTCGCCTTGAGCCATTATTTCTTTTTGAGATTTTAAAGAAATGTCTTTTAGCCAATGTTTTATGCCCTTACCTTCTTTTGTAATGTTAAACAGATTTGTTTGCTTAGGGTCAAGAATTTGCCCAACGCCTTTTGCTACAAAACCGCCCAAAACAAGCCAGTTCAAAAATCCTAAATAATCTCTGACGTTTGTTTCTCTTAATTCCGTTGAATCTTTAGAAGCAAAGATTCTACCCAGAATCAGTGTCCCATAAATTGTTTTAATAGCGTTTCCGCCTGTAGCGGGGCCCGTGAATTCCAATTTATTAATTAAATCAGAAGGCTTTTTTAAACCCATAACATAAGAGAGCATTAATAAAAATACGCCTGCCGATAGCATTTTTTTAGCTAATAACCCTTTTTCACTGCCTTTGTTATTTTTTTCTTTGACATTTTTTTCATAACCGTTTTCGCCGACGAAATTATCTATTCCCGTTCTTTTTTTTGTTAAGCGCCTATTTATATATTGATTTGTTATGGCTAATAACATTGAAGCAGGTATTGCAAGTGCAATTTTTGAGTTATTCAGGAATTTCAATTTATTTATTATTTCATTTGCCTGCACCCCTTTTTTAAAGAATATATTTTTACCCGCATCTACCGTATCTCTTAAAATATGAGTTAAATTAGCGCTAAATTGTTTATCGCCTGATTTTAAAATGATATTACTATCAGCTCCCAGAAGCTCGATAATTTCATCTTGAACGGCGGACAGAGTTTTCTTTATTGAGGATTTATCTGCATCATTTGTGATCAAATTTGTGAGCGCCCGAGAAATATTTTCAGTTTTAACTTTATCTATGGAAGATAATGTTTTATATTCGCTTCCAACCAGACCCGTCATAGAATTTGAAACACCATCTATAAAACCAATCGGAGTTTTATCCGTTTTAGAGAAAATTTCTTTATATGTTTCAAGTCCGTTATTTGTAATCCAGCTTGAAGCGTTTGTTTTGATATTTGGTTTATAAAGCTTATTTAATAATTTTGTCGAAAGAATTGCAAAAACGGTTGCACTGAATTCGGCAATAAATGTTCCCGTATATTCGCGAAATCCCATCTCAATTCCCGCTTGTTTACCTCTGTTTTTGGTTTCTACTATGGTTCTTGGCGTATCCATTGCAAATATATCAACAAAAGAAGCATTGAGCATATCGTTATTATTTAATGTATAAAGCGCATTAGAAAGAGGGGTTAAATTTATGGCTTTAAAATTTATGTTTTGCGTAGTTTTAGTGTTTATTATCATGTGTTTATCCCTTTTTAATTAATTGTTATTTTACCGGCTAATGCATACAAAATAGCCTTAAACAAAATGTTTAAGGACTACAAATAAAGTAAAAATTTTATCGCACTAAAATTAAGTCCTTAAACATAAGAACTTACAGCAACAAATTTATACTTTAATTGAATTCAATTTAAACATAATCTTATTATTCAATAAAAAGAACCTTTGTCAATAGCCAAATGTTGAAAAAATTTAATGTTTATAATATGTTAGGGTATAGCATAACATTTATGATTAAATTTAACCGCAAAAAAATCTGTTTCAAGTTTTCTATAATGAATTAGGCTTTGTTAAAGATTTATTGCATATTTGCCCTATGTTTTGAAAAAAAATAAAATATAGCTAAAATTGTGGAGAAAGTCATGTTTAATATTAAGAAAAAAATAGGTCCGCTTGGAAATATTGAATTTGATAAATTATTTTTAGCTCAAATTTGTTCTCATTTTGCCGATGCGATTGTGCAATTTTTATTTGTTGCACTTCTTATAACAATGTCTTCAAGCGTCGGAAAATCAATAGCTGTAATGTTTTTTGTTTTTCTTTTGCCTCAATTTCTCCTAAGTCCCTTTTCGGGTGCTGTTTGTGACAGATTTTCAAGAAAAATAATCCTTTGGGCAAGCTGTCTTTTAAGGGTTTTTACAATCGGAGCTATAATATTTCTATATCCTAAATTGCAAGCAAATTTAATTTATTTATTTACTTTTATTTTAGGCATTGGTTCGGCTTTTTTCTATCCTGCAAAAATGTCAGCCGTTACAAATATTGTTAAAAGTGAACAATTGAAATTTGCAAATGCGCTGACTTCTTCAATAGGTTCAATTGCGCTTTTGTTTGGCGCATATAGTGCGGATAAATTAACCCACGTTGGAAATATTAAAGCTTTCTTGGTTGTTTTTCTGATGTATTTAATTGCAGGCATTTTAACTTCTGCAATTAAATTTTCAATTCCTCAAAATTATTTTACAAAAAAAGAAAAAACAAACGATATAATTCTTGCTCTTAATTATTTAAAAAAACATAAAAAAGCGCTTTATCTTGTCGGGCTGTCAATTTGTTTGCAATTTATTGTTGCGGTATTTTCAAATAGTTTAAATGCCTTAATTACTGATTATTACGGTTTGAGTTTTTCTGATTTAACCTATTTAAGAACACTTTTAGGGGTTGGTATTGTTTTAGGCATGGTTTTAACTATTTATTTTGCAAGAATTATGAGAATTCCTCATCTTTTTGCAAGCGGTTTTATTGTTTTATGTTTAACTTTGCTTACTGCACCATTGTGCAAAAGTGTACAAAGCGCCTGGGTGTGGCTTATTCCGATTGGAATAGCAGACGCTGTTGTAGTTATTATGCTTGATACAATTTTACAAAAAATTACACCCGATAAAGTGAGAGGTAAAATATTTGCTCTGCAATTGAGTGCAAGCACTTTGAGTTTCCTTTTAGGGACAATGATTGTCGCAAATATAATATCTGTTATAAATCCTCTTAATGTATTTAGAATAATTGCGTTTTTCTCTTTTGTTTTAGCTTCTTTAATTCTTATATTTGATAAATCTTTCAGATATTTTTTATTAAAAGCAACTTTAGGCCATATTTTCCTTTTACTTTTCAGATATAGATTTGAAGGAACACAAAATATTCCTCGCAAAGGTAAATGCATTTTAGCAGGCAATCACACGGGACATTTGGATCCTTTCATTGTTCAAATGGCGACACATAGGCAATTGTGGTTTATAACAGGGCCTGTTGCTTTTAAAATGCCTGTTATAAGACATTTATTAAAATATTTCAACGTTCTTCCTCTGCAATTCGGTAAAGGTTTAGAAGCGATTGAAAGCGCCAATCATAAATTAAATCAAGGCGAAGCGGTGATTATTTTCCCCGAAGGTAAGTTTACGTCTGACGGTGAACTTTGTAAATTTAATCGCGGTGTCGGTATTATGTCAAAACAAACCAATACTCCCATAATTCCTTTTGCAATTAAAGGCGGATTTGAAAGCTGGGGAAAGAAAAGACGACTTCCAAAGCTATTTAACGAAATTGTAATTCAATTTGGCGAACCTGTTTGCGAATTTGAACGCAGTGAAAAAGAAATTGCGCACGAACTTCAAAAACGTGTTAATTTTATGAAAAAATCGCTCGAAAGACGCCAATTTTATAAAATTAACCATAAACTCCACTCAAATTTCCTTGATTTAATGCAGGAAAAAGGAGATATTTACGGTCAAGTTAAGGCATTATCTCTAAAAACAAAAAACGGTTATGAGGAATTAAGTTATATTGAAATTTCAAGGAGAGCAAAGAAATTTGCAAATTATCTGATAGAAACCTTGAATATTCAAAGGGGTGATAAAATTGCAATAATTTGCGAGTCGAGAACTGAATTTTCGATTGGAATGTTTGGTTCAATTCAAACCGGTGCGATAACCGTTCCTTTGGATATAAAATTAACTGTTGCCGAACACAGCCATATTTTAAATGATTGTAATCCTAAAATTTTGCTTTGTTCGAGTCATTATTTAGAACACTGCGTTGAACTTAAGAAAAACGTTTCTTCAATTGAAAATATTTTTGTTTTAGATGACGAAGAAAGGCAACACCCTGAAATTCCTTCAATTTCAGCTCTTGAAGGCGATATTGATAAAAATATCGCACAAGCAAGGTCGCTTGATGAAACCGCTTTAATAGTTTACACTTCAGGAACAACAGGCAATCCTAAAGGGGTTATGATTAGTTTTGGAAATATATATTCCCAGCTTCGCGATTTTGAATATATGTTTAAATTAACAAGTGATAATACGCTTTTGTCAATTTTGCCATTAAATCACTTGCTTGAATTAGATTGCGGATTTTTTGGCATGCTTTATATGGGCGCAAAAATCGTTTATATAAGCTCTCTTAATCCTAAGGAATTAACTCAGACTATGAAAGAAAAAGGTATTACAAATATGATTGTTGTGCCTTTGGTTGCTAAAATGCTTAAAAACAGTATTGAAAAACAAATTAAAAAACAAGGCAAAAATGCTCAAAAAGCTTTCAATATTTTATATTCGATTTCTAAATTCTGCCCGAGAGCTTTGCGCCGTTTAATGTTTAAACCGATTATAGACGGCTTGGGCGGAAAATTACAATGTTTTATTTCAGGCGGTGCGCCTTTAGAAGATAACGTTGCGGAATTTTTTGAAAGAATTGGTATTCCAATATTTCAAGGCTATGGTTTGACTGAAACTTCACCCACGATTTCAACAAACAGATACGGTCATTCTAAAATCGGAACCGTTGGTCAGCCTTTGCCTTCGGTTAGAGTAAAGATTTCTCCAAACGGCGAAATTCTGGCGTCAGGCCCAAATGTTATGCAAGGTTATTACAATAAACCCGAGATGACTAAAGAAGTCATTGACGAGGACGGCTGGTTTCACACGGGCGATATTGGTGAAATTGATAAAGATGGTTTTATTAAAATCACAGGCAGAATTAAAAATATGATTGTTCTTGGGGGCGGGAAAAAGATATTCCCTGAAGAAGTTGAAGCCGTGCTTGAAACTTCAAATCTTATAAAAGAAGTCTGCGTTATGTCTTTGATTATAAAATCAGGTTCTAAAAAAGGAACTGAAGAAGTCGGCGCAATTATCACACCGAGCGATGAATTATTAAATAAGACAGATACTGAATTGCAGAATATTCTTGAGGCGGAAGTAAAAAGAATATCTAAAGATAATCTTGCTTCTTATAAAACTCCGAGTGTTGTTGTAATTCACAGGGAAGAACTTCCAAAAACTTCAACAAGAAAAGTTAAAAGAAAAGAATTGAAAGAGTGGTATGAAAATTTATAGAATTTAATTAAGCATTTTTGCCTTTGCGATAAATTTTATAATAAATTTTCTTTGGCAAAAATCCGTTTTAAACGACTTTGAAAAACCCTAAAAATACTAAAATGGTATTACCTGCATTTAATACTTCCAATGAAATATTTGCGCCCTGGAATTTGCAAAGCTAACCACCGCAGTGAAACGAGGATGTGTGAGCCTGTATAAGGAAGCTCAATAAAAATCCCTCTGTAAAGAGACACTTAGTATCAATATTTATTTATGCCTTATTAGATATTTTAAAATAACCTTGACAACGTCATAAAAATTGCAATAATAAATTAAAGGATTATATATGAAACAATATTTAATAAATAAAAATTCAGATGAATTATTGCTCTTTTTTACCGGCTGGGGTTGCGATGAATATGAATTTGAGCATCTTGACTCTGAATTTGATGTTTTACTTTTGTATGATTATTCGGACTTAAATTTTAATTTTGATTTTTCCAAATACAAAAAAATTAATTTAATTGCGTTTTCGGCAGGTGTTTTTGTTGCTTCAATTTTTGATTTTAGCAATTTTAAGACAGATAAAATTGACAAAAAAATAGCAATATCTGGAAATCCTTATTTATTTGACGAACACTTAGGGCTTTCAAAAAAAATACAAGAACTGCTTTATAACGTAAACGAGAACAATGCAGATGAATTTGCAAGAAATTATTTAATAAAAACAGACGAAGAATGGGCAAAATTTCACCATTCAAAAAGAACAATCGAAAGTTGCAAAAAAGAATTCAACAATTTAAAAGAGCTATATAGAAATAATGAACAAAATATTATAGATATATATAATAAGGCAATATTTGGCGAATACGACCCTATTTTCAATGTTTCCTCTCAAAAAGAATTCTATCAAAACAGATTGCATTATATAAAAAATGTACGTCATAATATATTTTTTAAAATAAAAAATTACGAAGAAATATTTGATTTAACTCACTAACGCTCATCAATCCCGCCTTCTAAAATTTTATTCAAACATTCAAAAAACTCTTTCAGGCAACAGATTTTAAGCAATAGTAAACTTAGAGCCATCTTTTCTGTCAATAAAATCTAATAATGTTTCTAACAGGATTTGAAAGTGAAAAACCCCAATTTGCAATAGCATGGAATCAAACCATGAAAGATGATACGATAAAATAATTTAAACAAGTAAATTTGACAAAAAAATCAGCTATGGTTTATACTTAGTCCATTATGAAAAAGATTTTATTAATATTAACTTTGATTTTTACTTTTGCTTGTCAAACTTTCGCGCTTGAAATAGTAAAACCAACAAACAAATCATCCGTTGTTTATACGCAATCTGCTCATATTTATGGTAAAGTTAAGCCCGATTCAACCCTTCATATTAATTCTCAAGAAGTCAAAGTTTGGAAAGATTTTTTCGTTCATTCAATTCCTTTAAATATGGGTGATAATAAAATTACGATTGTTGAAACTCAAAAAAATGGCACTAAAAAAACAAAAGTAATAAATATAACAAGAATGGATGAACCCAAAGAGAAAGTTCAACCGTTTGTTGCAAAAGAACCTAATACAATACTTATGGCTAAAACAATAAGAGATTATGCGCCGGTTAGAGAAATGGCAAGCGATAATTCCAATCGTGTCGTTGATTTACCCAAAGGCGTAGTTCTTTATTTATCGGGAAAACAAGGAAATTATTATAAAATAGAAGAAATGGGTGAAACAGAATTTTGGATCAATAAAAATTTTATTTCTGCCCCGACTTTAACGGACTGCAGAATACCTATTACAATTTCAGCTCCGCAAAAATCTTATGACAATCTATACGATTACACTAAATTTGAAATAACATATCCTGTTTTATATACTATTAAACAAAATGATAAAACTCTGAATTTGACTTTGTATGGTGTATATGGAGGGCCAGAAGCGCAAAAACGCAATCTTGAGCTGACATATAACTCTAAGGATACTATTTTAGGTTATGATGGGGTTTATTCAAACGGAGATTTCATTTTTAAAACCGCAAAAACTCCTGTTGTAAAAAACCCCGATAGACCTCTTGAAGGTTTAAGAATATTTATTGACGCAGGTCATGGCGGAAAAGATACAGGCGCAATCGGGCCTACCAAAATACCCGAGAAGAAATTTAATCTTGCCATAGCTTTAAAATTAATTGATTTATTGCAAAAAGAAGAAGGAGCTATTGTTTCTTATTCAAGAAATAGCGATGTCTTTGTTGATTTAAATAAAAGAGTTGATTTAGCTAAGCAAAATAATGCTCTAATTTCAATCAGCATACATAATAACTCCCTTCCTCAAGGCGAAGACCCTTATATTAAGCATGGAACGGGTACTTATTATTATAATTTTAATGCTAAAGATATAGCGCTCACTATAAAAAACAATCTTGTAAATGATTTAAAACTAAAAGATGACGGCTTAAATTATAAAAGTTTGGTGCTCGATAGAGCAACTGACCCTATTTCTACCTTGACAGAAGTTGCTTATCTTACATATCCTAAGGAATATATGCTTTTACAGGATGAAAAATTTCAGCAGGAAGTTGCAAATTCAATTAGAAAAAGTTTAAGAGAATTTATTTTATCCTTGCAAAATGAAAAATAATTTAGGCTAAGTGTTATTTATATTGTTTAAATAAAAAAGGAGATTGCTATGGTACAAGAATTTATTGATGATATGCCTAAGGTTACGTTAATTCCAAAGCCAAGAAGAATTGTAATAACCTGTACACTTCCGATACGAGCTTATGCACTATATGACACTAAAACAGGTACACAGGTAAAAGACTTCGTAAAATGTGATGGCGGACAAATTCAATTTGACAATCTAGACCCGAATATGCATTATGACGTCGGGGTTATCGAAAATATTGGAGTTATAGGGGGAGATGAAAAACCTCAATTTGCGATAATGTGGAGCGAAGAAATGCGTGACACGACTGAAGAATTATTAAAAAATTCTAAAGATTTACCTGTAATATATCCTTGTGCCTATAAAATAAAATTTAATGACAATAATTCAAACGGTGTTTATGATATAGTGGACGATAACGGTCAAGCGGTGGGTCAAGTTACAAATTTAACACAGCAAGGGGATAAGCCTAAATTTGTTATGGTTTTTTCTTTCAGAATGAAAGATGATGGTACTC
>CANQLJ010000034.1 GCA_947624685.1 Candidatus Gastranaerophilales bacterium
ACGTAGAGCGCTCCGTGCCGTCTCTCACTAAGTGCACAAGAAAACAATACAAGTTCTCCAACTCGTCACCCTGAACTGGCGAGAATTTAGCGTAAGCGTAATTTTTCTGTCACCCTGAACTTGATTCAGGGTCTCTTAACCTTGGACATGTCCTTCTCAAGAGATTGCGGGTCGGGGCCCGCAATGACGGAATGGCATATAGGATTTTCCTTGTGCACTAAATTCAACATCATCCCAAGGAGGGTTGTATGAGTTCACCCGGACTATTAAACCTTAGAGTGCTTTTGAGCTTTAAGGTTCGCTTAATTTCTGTTTACAATAAAAAAGACCATTTAAAAAATGGTCTTGATAATAAGTCAATAAATTTTTCTCTCCTCGTGATTTAATTTAATTTACCTATAAACTCCCTTAGTCCAGCAGCGCCTCAAGAATTGCCGCATTTTTTGTTGCATAAGTGTTTTCTCTCATTTTTGAACGGTTGATGTAAGTTCTGAGCGCTTCTCTAATCAGCTCACTTCTTGTTCTGTTTTCGCCTTGAGCAACCGTGTCAATTTGTGATAAAAACTTTTCAGGCATTGAAATTAGAACTCTTGCCATTTGTATCTCTCCTTATATTGTTTATTATTGTTTTATGACTTACATATATATAAAGTATATTTCTTTTAATTAATTGCCCGTTTATTTAAAAAATCTGAAATTCTTTTAACATTTCTTAACAAAATATTCAAAAAATATGACAACGGCGCCTATTTTCTTATGTATAAATTATGAAAAACATTCTTTTACAATTCTTCAAAAGCCAAAAAAACTGCTCTCACAAAAACGCCCTAATCAATTGCGATATAGGCTATTGCCCCGATTGCGGCGAGTATTTGGAAAAAAACTACTATATCATAAGGTGTGCGCGCTGTGACAAAAAAAGGCAGGCAAAGTATCTTTTAGATAATATTGTACCGATTGAAAAATACTGCGCCCACTGCGGCGAAAGCAGCTATATTGTTGAAAAAATCGATAAAATTAATTTTGTCGACGTAAATTTTGCAATCTGCCTCAAGGAGCCGATTTTAATGGATTTAGACCCGACTTCGACAATTTGGGTAGAGGAGGATAAAAGAAACGCGCAAATTAAAAAAATCGCAAAGTTAAATTGAAAAATTAAATGTTTTAGCCCGCAAGCGACTTAACATCAATTTGCAATTTATCCTTAAAAGTCAATCCAAGCTCGTTTCTAATTCCGTCATCGAGGCTTATCCAAAGATGATTGTTGGTCAAAAGCTGAAATCTTTTTGGAGAATTAAATTCATCCGGCGCTTCAAAATCAATCACGACCGGGTTTTCGCCTTTGTGCTTGGATAAAAGCTCTTTAAGCAAGATATTTTCTTCCGCTTTAAATTCCTTTAGATATTTTAAAGTCACAACATTGACGTTTTCTATTGGTTTAACCTCATTTATCGCAAGATTGATTTCATCATCTCGCACATTCACTTTCGCTTTAATTATGACCTTATGCTCCGATTCAATAAGTGCTCCGTAGCTTTCGACAACTTTTGGAAAAGCAACGATATTGATTCTTGACGTTAAATCTTCTATAGAGCCGGTTTTGATGAATTTTGCGGGGTCTTTTTTTGTCGGCTTTTGAACGATTTGAGACAACAGTCCGCAAATTGTGACGTTTTGATCCGGCACGGGAGATTCTAAAATATCCGATATTGTTTGAGTTGTGATATATTTTAGAGTGTCTTTGATGGATGCTAAAGGATGGCTTGTGACATAAATTCCCATCAATTCTTTTTCAAACATCTGAATTTGAGAGTCACTGAACTCTTCTTCGCCATCGCCCGATAAATTAAATGTCGGGATGTTAAATTCATCTTTATCATCAGCGGACAAAGACGCAAAAAGGCTCACTTGGCCCGAGGACTTTGCTTTTGCATTGTTTTGGACAAATTCAACGACGCTATCTAAGTTATCTAAAAGCTGTTTTCTTGATTTTTCGATGCAGCAAAAAGCGCCCGCTTTAATCAAGCTTTCAAGCGTCCTTTTATTTAAACATTTCATATCGACGCGGGAGCAAAAATCGACAAAACTTTCGAAAGGTTTATTTTTTCTCTCAAGTTCAATTTGTTCAATCACCGCTTCGCCGACGTTTTTAATTGAAGCAAGGCCAAAGCGGATGTTTTTGCCATCGGGTGTAAATTGTGAATTAGAGTGGTTTATATCGGGTGCTAATACTTCAATTCCTTGCGCTTGGCATTGAAGAATGTATTGCTGAGTTTTATCTTTATTGTCGGCAACGGAAGTGAGCATTGCGCACATAAATTCAACGGGATAATGCGCTTTTAGATATGCCGTTTGATAAGCTACAAAAGCATAAGCGGATGAATGCGCTTTGTTAAAACAGTATGTTGCAAAGTTTTCAATTTCTTCAAAAAGCCCGATTGCAGCTTGCTCACTCATTCCTTTATTTGCCGTTTTTTCAACAAAAATACCTTTTTGCTCCTGCATCTGTTGAATCTTCTTTTTTCCCATCATACGGCGAACCATATCCGCTCCGCCTAATGAATAATCGGCAAGAGTTTGGAAAATTGCCATAATCTGCTCTTGATAAAGAATTGTTCCGTAAGTTTCTTTTAAAATGCCTTCTAAAAGAGGGTGAGCGTATTCAATTTTTTGGCGGCCGTGTTTTCTGTCGATAAATTTTTCGACCATGCCGGCACCCAGTGGCCCGGGGCGATAAAGAGCAACCATAGCGCCCAAATCCTCAAAAACAGTTGGTTTTAAGCGTTTAATATATTTTTTCATCCCGCTTGATTCAAGCTGAAATACGGCATCCGTATCACCTTTAGAGAGCATTTCAAAAGTTAATTTATCATCAAGCGGGATGTTATTTATATCAATATCTTCGCCTGTTCTTTCTTTGATAAGGTCAAGTGCATCTTGAATAATCGTTAAAGTTTCAAGTCCCAGAAAATCCATTTTCAAAAGACCGATTTTTTCAATCCCCGCCATAGGGTATTGCGTTTGAATAGCACCGGGTTTTTCTTTATCTTTTGATAATGAAACAGGGATAATATCTTCCATGGGTTTTGGAGCGATAATAACACCCGCTGCGTGGGTTCCGGTTTGGTTTTTTAATCCTTCCATGTGAAGTGCTTCATCGACAAGGCTTTGGACTTGTGCATTTTCTTCGCACAATTTTTTTAATTCCATCCCCGGTTCAAGTGCTTCTTTTAATTTTGTCCCCGGAACACTTGGAACCATCCCTGCCCAAGTATTTGCTTGAGAAAACGGAATATCATAAACACGACAAACAGCCTTTAAGGCGGCTTTGGCGGCAAGTGTACCGAATGTTATAATTTGACAAACATGGTCTTGACCCCATTTGCTTGAGACATAGTCAATGACTTCGCCCCTTCTTCTCTGGCAAAAGTCAATATCAATATCGGGCATCGAGATTCTTTCGGGGTTTAAAAATCTTTCAAACAATAAATTGTGCCTGATAGGGTCTAACTCCGTTATAGCTAGAGCGTAAGCTACAATACTTCCCGCAGCAGAGCCACGCCCCGGGCCCACGGGGATTTTATTTTCTTTTGCCCAGTTAATGAAATCCCAAGTCAAAAGAAAGTAAGCAGGGAAACCCATTTTAAATATGACGCCTTTTTCATATTCGTACCTTTCCATTATGGATTCAGGAATTGGGTCACCATAGCGCCTTTTGAGGCCTTTTATACAGAGTTCATGGAAATATTCTTCTTCGCTCATTCCGTTAGGACAAGGGTAGTGAGGCAAAAGCTCTTTTGTTTTTCCAAATTCGAGCTTATCCATTTGAAAATCAATTTTATCCGCGACTTCAACGGTGTTATTAATACAAGCGTTAAAATAATCTTCTTCCATCCAAGAAAAAGCATGCCTTAACTCTTCAACCGTTTTTACATAAAATTCATTAACCGAAAATTTGAATCGATTCGGTTCGGATTTAGATGATTTTGTTTGTTCGCACAAAAGCGTGTCATGCCAAAGCGCATCTTGAGCTCTTAGATAATGCGAGTCATTTGTGATTACGGTTTTGATATTTAATTCTTTTGCAATTTCAATTAAGAAAGGATTAGAATCTTTTTGTTCTTTTAAGCCATGGTCTTGAAGCTCGATATAATAATCATCTCCAAAGAGGTCTTTATAATATTTTGCTCTTTTTCTTGCTTCTTGCTCGTTTCCGTCAAGATAAAATCTTGCAACTTCACCTTGAATGCAGGCAGAAAGGCAAATTATATCGTCTTTATATTTTTCCAAAAGTTCATGGTTAATTCTTGGTTTATAATAATATCCTTTTGTTGAAGCGATTGAATCAAGTTTACATAAATTATGATAACCACGTTGATTTTTAGCTAATAAAACCAAATGATACAAGGGTTTTTTGGATCTATCTTCTATAACATCACCGTCGCATATATAAAATTCGCAGCCTAAGATTGGTTTAACCGCTTCGATTTTCTTTTTAAATTCCTGTTCACTTTCATCCAGCATATGAGATAGCATCTCATTTTTTGCAATAAACATATCGATACAGCCGAACATAACCCCGTGATCCGTTATTGCAATAGCGGGCATGTCGTTTTGAGCAGCGAATTTATAAAAATCGGGGATTCTTATTGCTCCATCTAATAGTGAATATTCCGTATGTATGTGTAAAGGGACGTATTTCATAATTATAATTTTATCATAACTATTTTTTGTTTAATCTAAATATAAATTTTTATTACTTTTTATTACTTCGCCCTTTTTATTTTAAAAATTATTTTTCTTTCATAGCCTCAGAGAGCCTTTTTATGCCTTCAATTATATTTTCATTATCCGCATTTGTGTAATTTAATCTAAATGTATTCACATTTCTTTCTTCAACATAAAACGGATCTCCCGGAACAAATGCGACATTTTTTGCTATCGCTTTATTAAATAATTCAAGTGAACTTTGGCCCTCAGGCAGCGTCACCCAAATAAACATTCCGCCTTCGGGGTGAGTGAATTTAACGTCTTTTGGAAAATATTTTTCCATCGAATCCAACATACAATAAGCTTGCGATTTATAAAGATTTTTAATTTTTTCAATATGCAAATCTAAATCATTGTTTTTTAAATAATCCGAAATTAAATATTGGCTAAAGATATTAGAATGCAAGTCGGACGCTTGTTTAGCAGTTTCCAACATTTTTATTATATTAGGATGAGCTATAGCATAGCCTAATCTCATGCCGGGGGTCACTATTTTTGAAAACGAACCCAAATAGATATTTTTGTCCGTTTCATTTAGCCCTATATAAGGGATTCTTGGTTTATTTTCAAACCTTAATTCACCATACGGGTCATCTTGAATTAAAAGCATGTCTTGATTTTTTGTTTCATTGAAGATTTTTTTTCTGTTTTCCAAAGTATAAGTTAACCCTGTCGGGTTTTGAAAATTTGGGATTAAATAAGAAAGCTTCGGTTTATCATTTTTTAAAACTCTTTTTAATTCATCAATATCCAATCCGTCATCGTTTAATTTAACCTGAACAAATTTGGCTTCATAAACGCAAAAAGCCTGCAAAAGTCCAAGATAAGAAGGTTTTTCAACCATTACAACATCGTCTTTATTAATAAAAGCTTTTCCGATTAAATCAAGCGCCTGCTGCGAACCTGTTGTGATAATAATATTATCAATTCCTATATCCATATTCCAAATTTTTTTATATCTTTGAGCTATCTGGCTTCTTAAACTATCGAGCCCCAAGGTTGTTGAATATTGATAAATCTTGTCGCCAAAATCTCTTGTAATATTATCCATTGATTTTTTAAGTTCGTCTTTTGGAAATGATATTGGATTGGGTAACCCTCCCGCAAAAGAGATGATTTTAGGGTCTTGGATAACTTTTAAAATTTCTCTTATGAAAGAAGATGGTGTTTTTTTAATCCTATCTGAATAATATTTTTCAAACATTTGGCATTGTCCTTTGTATTTTTTTAAAGTAGAATCTATTTTTTACAAAATTTATTATAGCAAATTTTAAGTTTTGTACAAAAAAATTTAAGGCAATTTGCATTATTTAATCTGTTAAAGTAAAATTTAATTATAGAATAAGTAATTTATGATGGTAGCAAAAGTTGCAAGCTAAACTAAAAGATTATATCGATATTATACAAAAAGTTGCAAGGGTAGAATACAGGAGAATCCCATCTCACATGCTCGATTGTGAGGAGCTTGTTTCAATCGGGATTATTGCGCTTCAAGCACTATTTAAAAACAAAACCGAAGAACAATTGGCAAACTATAATTCATCATACATTGCAACCGCTGTTCGCTGGGCGATTAGAAACGAGCTTAGAAACAGATATAAATGGTACACTCTTAAACATAAAACCGACGAAGAAGACTATGAAAGCACGGATGATTCATTCTCCGACAATTCAACTCTTGATGTTTCGCCGACAAAAATCCGAGAAGCGGTCTATGAAACGATTTTATCAATCGATTCAATCATGGCGGCAAGCTCGGACAACGATTCACCCTTTGATTTTATCAAAGACACATCCCTGACGCCTGATGAAAACGCAGAGATAGGTGAATTGAGCAAATTAATTAAAGAAGCGATTGCAAAACTCCCCGCAAAAGATAGAACCATCGTTGAATACAGGTTCTATAGAAACATGCAGGTTAAACAAATTGCCACAATGGTTGGCCTATCGAGCTCTCGTATTACAAGAATAGTTCAGGCATCATTAAATACGGTTCGGGAATACCTTCAAAAGAAGGGTTTAACGAGTTATTAAAATTAGTATTAACGGGTATTAAGCGAGTATTAAATTATTATAAATATTATAGGAGAGGAAAATGTTATTGGAAAAAAGCAAACTGTTTACAAAAGAATACAAGCAAACAATCAGCGAAGCACTTGAAGTTTTGGGCAAAAAGAACTTTGCGCTCATCTTGCAAGGCGTCAGCTTCCCATCTAAAAACAACGAAAATATAGGCTTTGGTTCATATAATTCAATGGGAGCAAAAGACGTATTTGATTTTTGCCAAGGTATATTTAGCGCAATTCAGCTTGGCCCTTGCGGAAAAACAAAACTCAGCGATTCTTCTCCGTATACGGGAACCGTTTTTTCTAAAAACCCGCTATTTATTAATTTAAAAGAATTAACAACACCAAAATGGGATAAAATTTTATCTCAAAGAACGCTTGATGAATTAATTGAACAAAACCCCTCCATCGGGACTAATAAAGCAAGCTATGCTTATGCAATGGGAGCAATTGAAAAAGCGGCAAGCGAATTTTATAAAAACTTTAAGAAAAACGCTTCAAAAAACCTCAAAAAAGAATTTGAAAAATTTAAAGCGGAAAATGATTTTTGGCTTGAAAAAGATGCTTTATATGAAGCACTGTCGATTGAACACAAAAGCGATTATTGGCCCCAATGGAATAGCGAATTAGATAGAACATTATTTAAAGACCAAGACAAAAAGAAAGTTGAAAAAAGAATAAAAGAAATAACAAAAAAATATAATGACGTTATTGAAAAATATAAGCTCGAACAATTCATCGTTCAAAAACAAAGCGATGAAACGCTTCAATACTGTAAAAAATTGGGCCTTAAGTTAATTGCGGATAGACAGGTCGCTTTCTCTGACCGTGACAACTGGGCATATCAATCAATGTTTTTAGAAGGCTGGTGCCTTGGCTGTCCTCCCGATTATTTTTCAAAAGACGGTCAAGACTGGGGCTTTAGCGTTGTAAACCCCGATAAATTATTTAATAAAGACGGCTCACTAGGCCCGGCAGGGGTTTTACTTAAAAAATTATATACAAAAATGTTCAAAGAAAACCCGGGCGGTGTTAGAATCGACCATACGGTTGGTTTAATCGATCCTTGGGTATATAAAAAAGGGTGTTTACCAAAAGTTGAAGAAGGTGCGGGAAGGTTATATTCAAGCCCGAATCATCCGGAATTAAAGAAATATTCTATAGCCACGATGGATAACATTAATAAAACTCCGATTGAAGGAAAATATGTGACACCGGATGACGAGAAATGGATTGATAATTTAACGCAAGAG
The DNA here is from genome assembly GCA_947624685.1 of Candidatus Gastranaerophilales bacterium. Taxonomy (GTDB): domain Bacteria; phylum Cyanobacteriota; class Vampirovibrionia; order Gastranaerophilales; family Gastranaerophilaceae; genus RUG14156. The sequence continues at coordinate 8,090 of CANQLJ010000034.1, forward strand.
CAAATCACTCTCTATGGCAGAATGATTGAAAAAATCGTTATTGCGGCAGCCTGCGAAGCAGGGTTAAATAAAGATTCAATTATCGCAGAGGACTTAGGGACTTTAACTTATCCCGTTACAAAGGTTATGGAAAAATATAATCTTCAAGGAATGAAGCTTGTTCAATTTGTTGTACCTTATGAACAAAATCACCCCTACAGATGTAAAAACATCAAAGAAAATTGCTGGGTGATGGTCGGAACGCACGACAACGAACCAATCAGAATGTGGGCATCAAAACTCGTTAATACCGAAAAAGCAAATCCATATATTAAAAATTTAATTGAAGATTTATGTTCGGAATTTGGAAACAAAGATGAAATTTGGCATAAAATGTATAGTGACGAAAAGTTCTTTGCTTTTATGAAGCTTGTTGAATGTTTCGCTTCAAAATCTCAAAATGTTCAAATTTTCTTTACCGATTTCTTTGGAATAAATGAAGTTTATAACACCCCGGGGACTTCGGGCGATCCTAATTGGACATTAAGATTAAACGATAACTTCAGCGAATTTTATTCTCAAAAGTTAAAAAGCGAGGAAGCTTTGAACTTGCCTTTAGTGATGATTTATGCTATGAAAGCTAGAGGATGGGAATTTTATAAAGACCATCAGGAATTATTAGATAAACTGGAAAACCTTGTAAATGAAAGATAAAGCTAATTATAGGAAATTTAATTTTAACAGCATAAATAAAAAATTATATTCATTTTTAGTTTTAATTATTTTAGCTATTGCGACAACGATAGGCGCCTATGCCTTTTCGTTTCGCAATATGACGCTTGATTTTGTGCATATTTCTGATACTCATATAACTTCAAGAGCGGATACAAGCTATAAAGCATTAGGTTCATCAAAAGAACTTTTAAAAGACGCGGTTGAACAGATTAATGATATAATAGGGCTCGATTTTGTTTTCTTTGGCGGAGATATGGTTGATAGCGCAAGCGAAGAAAACTTTTATGATTTTTATTCAATTATATCAAAACTCAAATACCCAAGCTTAAACGCATTCGGTAACCACGAATATTATGGCGAAATGGGAGAAGATGAGGTATTATCAACTGTTAAAAGATATAACCCCAATTACATCTTCAATAAAACCTATTACGCTCTAAGCCCCAAAACAGACTATAGAATTGTTGTTCTTAATGCCACAGATAGACAGGGTGCAACCTCTGGCGGGCACTTTGATAAAGAACAGCTTGATTTTTTGGATAATGAATTAGCAAACAATCAAGATAAGGTTGTGGTAATTGCGCTACATCATCCGCCCTTAGAACCGTTTGTTGCTAAAGAACATTCGATAGATAACAAAGATGAATTTTTTAATATTTTATTAAAATACAAAAACCCGATTGTTGTTTTAACCGGACACTACCACGCAACAAAATTAAGAATCATAGGAAACCTTGTCTTTGTATCAACTCCTGCGATGGTAACCTATCCTATGGCTTTTCGTCATATTAAAATCACAAACTATAAAGATAGGGTCATCTATAACTTTGATTTTATCCCGACGAGACTGGATGAGGTTAAAGAACAAAACAGACAAAATGTAATATCTTATGCAACACTGGCGGGAAGCGAAAAAGACAGAAATTATCAATATATTTACCACAAAAAACACCCAAAATCCGCAAGATATAAGAAAAATAAAATCCAAGATGCGGCAAAAGAAACTCGTGCAAGCAAAAGAGAAATTAAAAAATTAACCAATCCAAAACAAACAAAGAAGGAAAAAGTAAAAAAAGAAAAAGTAAAGAAGATTAAGAAGTCTAAAAAGGCAAAAGAAATACAAGAAACATCACCACAAGAATTATAAATAAAACTACGGAAAGTTAATTTATGGATGAAGGGAAAGATTTTATAATTAAATTTCGAGGAACAAGAGGTTCTTACCCGACCCCGAAGGCTGATTTTTTAAAATACGGGGGAAATACCGCTTGTGTGGAAGTTCATTGCGCTAATCAATTGATTATCTTAGATGCCGGAGGGGGAATAATTGATGTCGGGGCGGATAAAATAAAATCCCAAACAATTGCCCCAACAACCCGCCAAACTACTCAACAAACCACCTCCCAAACAACAATCATTCTAAGCCACCTCCACCAAGACCACATCCAAGGGCTTCAATTCTATAAACCTCTGTTTATCGATAGCGAAACAATTAATCTCTTTGGGTTAAATAAAAATAATGGAAACCTTAAAGACACCCTTGAAACAATCCTTTTTGACAAGGTTTTTCCGCTTCATCTAAATGAAATTAAAAGTGATTTTAATATCTATAATTTTTCAAGTAACGAAAAAATCATAATTAAAAGTGACGGAAAAACAATTAAAACAACAAGGCCGATTGAAAATAACCCAAACGATATAATGATTTCATCATATAAAATAGATCACCCCAAAGACGGATGTTTATGTATCAAAATCGAATTTCAAAATAAATCGCTTGTTTATGCAACGGATAGAGAAAAAGACGATTATGACACAGGGTTTGTTGATTTTTCCAAAAATTGCGATTGCTTGATCCACGATGCACAATATAGCGAAAATGATTATTATAACCCCAAAAAATCCAAAATCGGTTTCGGCCACTCAACATTTGAAATGGCAATTAAGACAAAAGAAAAAACAAACGCCAAAAAGCTCTTTTTCTTCCACTATGACCCGCATTATGACGATAACATGTTAAATGATTTTGAAAAAAAATATTTTAAAAAAGACGAAATACTTTTTGCAAAAGAAAATGACGAAATTAAACTTTAAAATTATAATATTTTTTGTTGTGCCGCTTTTTATTGTGTATGAAAACTTTTCATTATCAACGTACGCTGAAGGGCTTAAAGCTTTTGAAGAAATCACAATTGATGCAACTAAAAATGCAACATTACATAACAATATGGGAAACATTTATTTTGATGAAAAAAATTATTTTGGAGCGCTTGAAGAATATAAAATTGCCTATCAATTAAACCCCAAAGGGCAAATAGGCGCGGTATACTTATATAATATTGCAAGATGTTATATAATTTTTAATAAAATCGAAGAAGCTAAAAACCTCATTGAACAGGCGATTTTTAACGATTGTATGAATCTTGTTTATTATGATTTTTTGGCACAATGCTATAGTGAATTAGGGATAAAAAAATCCGAATTTAATAAATTATTAAATGATGAAATAAACCCATATAACAAGATTTTAGCGGGACTGATTTATTTAAAAAGGGATGAAAAATTAAAAGCTAAAGCGGTTTTTGAAAATTTTATAAAAGAATATCCTTCAATGGAAATAACGCAGGATATTGAATCTTTATTAAACAGATTATAAATATTTTTTGTACTCTTAAATAAAAACTCTTTTAAAAAACTCTTTTTATTTTTTAAACTTTCTTATTTTGCTTTTTTTAGCTAAAATAAAACTCAAAACTAAAAGGTAAAAAAAATATGATTGATGTTCAAAATCAAAAAGATTCAAGAAATATCCCCATCCAAAAAGTCGGGGTAAAAGATGTTGAAATCCCTCTAAAAATTGAGCGAAAACAAAATAACGAGCTTGAAGTGGTTTATGCAAAAGCTAAGATGTCTGTGAATTTAGAACCATGTTATAAAGGGACTCACATGTCAAGATTTATTGAAATTTTAAATGAATACAGGCATGAGAGCATCTATTGCAACGACATAGAAAAAATCTTATTTGCGATGAAAAAAAAGCTCGAAGCAAAAAGCGCCTATTTAAAATTTTCTTTTAAATATTTCATTAAAAAACAAGCTCCAAAAAGCAAGCTCGAATCTTTAATGTGCTATGATTGCGCTTTTGAAGCACAAGTTGACGATAATGATGATTATAAATTTTATCTTATGGCAAAAGTCCCCATAACCACTCTTTGCCCCTGTTCAAAAGAAATTTCAAAATATGGCGCGCACAATCAAAGAGCGTTATTAAGCCTTAAAATCGGGTATGATAAAAATAGCCACATTTGGCTTGAAGATTTAATTGATATGGCGCAATCCTGCGCAAGCTCAGAAATTTATCCTCTTTTGAAGCGCGAGGATGAAAAGTTTGTGACAGAACATGCCTATCAAAACCCAAAGTTTGTTGAAGATGTCATAAGAGATGTTGTTGATATTTTTGAAAAAAACGAGATAATTAATTACTATGAAGTTGAAATAGAGGCGTTTGAATCAATCCATAATCATAACGCCTGGGCATATCAAAAATCACAAAAATAAGTTATAATCGGATATGATTGAAATTAAAAATATAGTTTTTTTACATCATAATTTTAACTTTTTAAAATGCTTTTTGTGTTTTATAAACTATCTTTTGCCCCTTAGATTAAAGTTTGCAAATGAGACTTATGTGGCTCTTGTTGACAATAAAAAATCGGCGTTGATTACTTTAGATAAAGATTCAAAAAGCTATTCGAGATTTAAAATCACAAAATTTATCTTGGAAGAAAACCAAAGCTCAATATCGACCCAATTAATAAACTATGTCATTTCAAAATATCGAGCTCAGGGAGCGACATCGTTTTATGTTGTGATTGACGAAAAAAGAGCGGATTTATTAAATATTTTTAAAAATGAGATGAATTTCAGGCTCTGCGGCTGCGAATATCTATATAAAATCAGTTCAATCAATTCTAAAACACATTTTTTATTAAAAACATTCAAAAAAGAAGACGTTAAAAGCGTTTGCAATTTTTATAACGAAAACATCAATTCATTTAACAAACCGATTTTTCAAAGACAAAACTATCAATTTAACAATGATTTTATAAAGTATGTTTTTTATGATGCGCAAGATGACAAGCTGTTAGGGTATTTTGAGGTCGCAACAAGCAATAATACCGACTATTACATCAATTTCACAATCGACTATGCTTATAATATCTATCTAATCGATGCGATTAAATTCATCTATACCAAATTGAAACATAAAAACAAAACTTTCAATCTGTATATCAAAGTGAAAGACTATTTTATGAACTCAAAAGAGTTCATCGCGCTTTTAAACGAAAACCATTTTGAACTCATCTCAAAAAGCCAGATTTTGGCAAAAGACTATTTTAAACAGATTAAACAAACGGATTTATTCAAAAATGCCAAAATCATCTTCAACGACCCCACAACGGCGTGAGATATAATCTGATAAATCAAGGAAAAATATGGACATCAAACATTTTTTTATAGAAAAAGGCGAAGGCGAACCTCTTATTTTATTGCATGGAAACGCAGACGACAGCAGCTATTTCAAAAACCAAATTGACGAATTTTCAAAATTTTATCACGTCTATGCAATAGACACAAGAGGTCACGGTAAAACACCAATAGGCAATATGCCCTTTACGATACATCAGTTTGCAGATGATTTATTGGGATTTATGGATGAGCAAAAAATTGAAAAAGCCCATCTTTTAGGTTTTTCAGACGGCGGAAATATAGCTATGATTTTTGTGCTCAAATATCCAAACCGCGTAAATAAGCTCATTTTAAACGGTGCAAATTTATACCCGGCAGGAGTTAAAAGAACCATCCAAGTTCCTGTAGAAATAAGATACAATATTGCAAAAATATTATCTTTTAAAAATGAATCAATGAAATTTAAAGCAAAAATGCTCGGACTAATGGTAAATGAGCCAAATGTATCACCAAACGAACTTTCAAAAATACAAGCAGACACTTTAGTTATCGCGGGAACAAAAGACTTAATCAAAGAAGAACACACAAAATTAATTGCATCTAATATTCCAAATTCAAAAATCCAATTTGTCAAAGGAAATCACTTCATTGCAAAAAATAATCCCAAAGACTTTAATCGTGCGATTTTGGAGTTTCTGAATCATTAGATAATATACATAAAGTCTCAATATGATGGGTGTATGGAAACATATCGAATCCTTGGATTGACTTAACTTTATAGCCATGGCTAATCAATATTTCCATATCCCTTTTTAGAGTCATCGGGTTGCAAGAAACATAAACTATATTTTTTGTAAGCTTTAATATTGCTTTAAGTCCCTCTTTATCGCATCCTTGCCTCGGCGGGTCAATTATTACATAATCAAAAACCTTGTTTTGGTTTTCAAAATCGACAAAAACCCTTTTAGCGTCGCCAAAAAATATCTCGGAATTTTTTATATCATTTAATTCAAGATTTTGTTTTAACATTTCAATTGAATTTTTTTCGCTTTCCAAAAACGCGATTTTTTTGGCTTTTTCGCTTAGATATATTCCTATTGCCCCTACTCCGCAATAGGCATCCAAGATATAAGAATTTTTTTTGATGTTTTCTTCTATGGCGTTAAATAATTTTTCCGCGATATAAGGGTTAATTTGAAAAAAGCTCTTGTGGCCGATTTTATACTGAAAATTGCCCAAACGCTCGATGATATAATCTTCGCCCAAGGTTTTTAAAGACTTATCACCTGAGATTTTATTTGTTTTTTGAGGGTTAAAATTTACAAAAACGCCTTTAATTTGGCTAAAATTTTTCATAATTAACTTAGAAAATCTGAAAATTTCGTTTTCAAAATATTTTGTAAATTCATCCTCATCGCAGTTTAAAACCATTGTAAATAAAATATCGCCGTTATCTTTTGAAATTCTAAATAAAATATTTTTTAACAGCCCCTTGTGCTTTTTCTCATCATAACAACCCAATTTAAAATTATCTCTTATAAATTGGGTAATATCATTTATATAACTTGGGTTCGAGGGGCAAAATTTGATGTTTATAATTTCATGGGAATTTTTTTTAAAATACCCGGCCAGGATTCTTTTAGAGTTTTTTGTTTGTCTTATTTGAAATTGGACTTTATGGCGATAGTTCAAGAGTTCTTCGCCCTTATTCATAGCGATATTCATACCAACAGGGGGTTGAATTTGGCTTTTTTCAACAACATTATTAAAAATATCATTTAAAATTTCGTTTTTTATTTTAAGCGTTTTATCATATTCAATATAGCCCATATCGCAATTATCGCAAGCATTATACATTGGGCAGAAGGGTTTTATTCGATGATGCGAGGGGTTAATAATTTCAATTACTTTTGCTTTTGCGAAAGTTTTATTTAGGGATATTATTTGAGCTTTAACCTTTTCACCCTTAATTGCGTTTTCAACAAAGACAACAAAATTATCTTCGCCATATCGAGCGAGCGACAACCCGCCATAGCAAGGTTTTATAATATCCAGTTCAACAATATCATTTAATTTAATCAATATATAAAGTACCTGTCAAAGTCAACATCATCAAACGAACAAAGGAGCTGATAGATTTCATCTTCTTCATCAAGCCTTTGGAAATTATATTCATCAAACTTCCAATACTTCGGGTTTATCCCGTTACATCTGATAATATCATGGTCATATAAAATTTTGAGCTTTTTTTTGACAATTTCGACACTTAAATTAACTTTTTTTGATAATTCAACGGCGGTGATACCTTTGGGGTTTGAATGTTTTTCAGGCGTCAAAAACATAAGCTCTAACCCGACGAGCTTAAGTTCTTTGTCTTCTGTTTCATAATCATATTCAAACATATTTTTCTATCGCCTTTTTTGTGTTAATATTTTAGTATGAAAAAAACATACTTTCCAATATTAATCGTTGCTATTTCCATCCTAATGCCGTTAAGTGCCTTTGGGGTTGGTTTTGGTCTATATAAACCCGAGACAGATTACGGTCTTATAGACGGCTTTAAATGGAATTTCTTTAATCGAGAAGACAACGCTCCGCTTGTTCAAATTAAATCCGAGACTAAAGAAGAACAACAAAGAATTGAACAAGAAAAATTAAGACCCCAGCCAAAGCAAGACGAAGTGCAGCTTTACAGGTTTATGCTTGATAACACTGTGGCTTTTTAAAATTAAAAATTCCTCTTTAAAATTAATTGTAAATTTTTGTTAAGCTACGCTTTTTTAAACTTAAGCTGCTCTAAAAATGCGTTTTACTTACATACCTGCCCAAATTATCCTGCAAGTCGCCAAATTCAACAAGTTAGCCAAACATGCTCGCAGCACCCTGGCCGCCTTCGCCCTCTTGATCGCTTTGTCCGATTTGCCCGTTAAAACCCTCTTGCCCGTCCGTATTTGCCATATTAACATCAAAATCAAAATCTTGTGCATCCGCGCCATCGTTTGAAACAAGATTTTCATCATTTTCAACTATCATATAGTTTTCACTTTCTTTAGTCTGGGCTGTTTCATTATCTTCAACGCCTTCATCATTTCGTACAACGTCCGCTTGAATCACCCCGTCGTCAATCATTTCATCGTCTTGGCCCATATCATAAGGTTCACCCAAAAGCAATTCAAGGTTATGGAGCGCTTCTTTGTGTTTTTTGTCGTTTGTAAGAGCCAATTTATAATATTTTATCGCTCTTTCAATATCCCCCACAAGCTCATAAGCAAGCGCCAAATTATACAAGGTGTCGGCGTTATTTGGGATATATTTTAAAACTTCGCTAAATTGCTCGATACTTTGAGCATATTCAAGCTCTTTTGTAAGTGCAAGCGCATAGGCAATTCGAGCTCGAATGTTCATGGGGTTTATGTTGATTGCATCTTGGAAAGCGGATTTTGCGTTTTTAATAGAGCCCATTTCGCTATAGGCACAGCCCAAGCCGAAGTAATACATCGATTCTTGAGGCTTAATCGAAATCGCTCTTTTAAAGTGCGCAACGGAATCTTGATAGCTTTTGATATAGTAATTGCATCTGCCGAGTTCAAAATAAACGGAATCGTTTTCTTCGTTATATTTTAAAGCATCAAAAAATTTATTAAATGCTTGGTTATATTCGCCTTTTTTAAATAAATCCAACGCCCAAGCGCAGATTAAATTTGAGATATAATTTATTATAATTTCGCTCTGTTCGCTTGGTAGAATCTCTAAAAGCTTATTATAAAGATTAACCCCCGTTTGGAATTGTCCGACATTAGCATAAGCTTGGGCAAGAGTGAACAAAAACGAAGTTTCTTTGGGATTTTGCGAAATTAAATCCTTCAAAATATCAATCGCTTCAAGACAGCGATTATCTTTAATCATTACATTACAGAGCTCATTTTGGTGATAAAGGTAATTGGGGCTTTGGTCGCCTTCAAGAGAAATGAGTTTTTGATAGGTTTCTGACGCTTCTGTCCAATTTTCCAAGATTACATACAATTGAGCGATTTTTTCGAGCATTTCAAAGTCGTCTCCGACAATTGAAATAATTCTTTTGTAATAGTTTAAGCAATCAACCCAATATTTATTTTTATAGGCCAAATCAGCAACCAAAATCAATATTTCAAGATTTTGGGGGTCTTTTTTGTTGATTTTGGCATACATTTCATACGATTTTTCCAAATCATTCGTTTTAAGGTATAAATCGGCAACTTTATATTCATATTCAAGGATTTTATCTTCGTTTACTTCCGCTTCTAAAAGCATCGAGTAGTATTCAAGCGCCTTTGGCCAATTTTCAATTTCGTCATTAAGCTTTGCCAGAGTCTCAACGGCGCTTATGTTTCCGCTGTCATAAAGAAAAATCTGTTCATATAGTTCAATTGCGCGCTTTTTCGGGCCGTTTTCGCTGTAATATCGAGCAAGAAGCTCTTGGGTTTCAAGGTCATTATTTGAAATATTCAATATTGCTTCATAGTGCATAATTGCCGCTTGGTCGTTGCCCGATTCCATAAACGACTTTGCTAAAATCCTTCTTAATTCAATATTTCCGTAGTTTTTTGTTAATTCTTTTTGAGCGTACCTTTGAAGCTCCAAATATTGCCCCTGCTCATAGAGTCTTTGGCATTTTTCCAAAGGGTCTTCCTTGACCAAAGGCTCTTTTGAAACAGTTTCTTCTTTTTTTGTTTCGGTAATAGAATTGGTTAAAAAGGCTATATAAACCCAGCCCAACAAAAAAGCAAACACTACTAATCCTATTACAAGTAAAATATTCATAAATAAATTATACTATTTAAGAGCTGATTAGTAAACATAAATTCGCTCAAATTAACTATTTTTCTTTACATTGGATAAAAAAACATTAAAATATTCTTATGAGATATTTTTTAATTATTTTATTTTCTTTGTTTTCAATCAGCCTGTCTTATGCCTCAGACGACATAATGGATGTGGATTATAACTTCATTGACACGGCTTTTGACGGGATTAAACCGGTGTCTGATGCGCAATTTAACAACACGATTAACAGGCTCACGCCGCAGCCGGTCGAAAACACTTTTGGGAGTAAATTAAGGACATTTCTGTTTGGAAGGAAATACGGCACAGAAAACACCGCAAATAAAATCAATCAGCCCAACACCGATGAAGAAAAAGATAAAATCGACATAGGGGGCGAAAAACAAGCCATTGAAAATCTCAAAAACGGCGTGTATTATATAAAACTTGTGGTCTCGATTGTCGATAGCGACAAAAACATAATCCCTATGGGAAATTACAAGGATAAACAGGTTATGATTGACGATAATCCCATGCTTGTTTTTTATCAAGGCTATAAGGAATACGGAAAACTCAAACT
>CANQLJ010000035.1 GCA_947624685.1 Candidatus Gastranaerophilales bacterium
AAGGTCAATATGGCCACGTTAAAATCAAAATTTCACCTGCCGAAGAAAATGCGGGATTTGTATTTGAAAATAAAATCGTGGGTGGAGCTATTCCAAAAGAATACATTGAACCAGCCAGAAAAGGTATGGAAGAAGCTTTAGAAGGCGGAATTTTAGCCGGCTACCCGATGATTGATGTTAAAGTTGAATTATACGATGGCTCATTCCACGAAGTCGACTCATCTGAAATGGCATTTAAAATTGCAGGTTCTATGGCAATTAAGGAAGGTGCTAAAAAGGCTAAACCTTGTATACTTGAACCTATGATGAAAGTTGAAATTGAAATCCCGGAGGAATTCACAGGTACTATTATCGGTGACATTTCAAGAAGAAGAGGCCGCGTTGAAGGTCAAGAACCTAACGGAAACACCGGTAACGTAATCGTTAGAGCGATTGTTCCTTTGGCTAATATGTTTGGTTATGCAACCGACTTGCGTTCAAACACTCAAGGCAGAGGCACATTCTCAATGGAATTTAAGTGTTATGAACAGGTTCCTGCTAATATTGAAAAAGAAATCATTTCAAAATCGGCAGCGAGCGTATAAAAATAAATTCCAACAAAATAAAAAAAATGGCGCTTATTTATTTAAGCGCCTTTTTTAAGCTAAACTTACCTAAATCCCCCATTCTCCTCTAAAGTAATTATATAAATTACTTACATACTTTTGATATAAATGATACTATGTCATTAAAACTTTCTTTTACAAAATCTTTAGCTAAGATTGTTAAAGGGGTGTTTTCTATAGTATCAAATGCTAAATTAATCGGGTCTTGAGTAGCTTTGAATTTGCATCTTATGCTTTTAGCGTCGATATAGTTTAAGTTTGCCATTAATAAAGCAGAGTTATCAACTTCTTTGAAGGGGTTGTATGCATATTTCATTTCTTTTTTAATTTGTCTAGCCATTTTTAACTCTCTCAACTTATATCGTACTTACATATTAATAAAGTATTTTTTATATATAAAATTGCATACTGTATATATTTTTGTTACAAAACTTAACATAATTTTTCTAAAGGCCCATTTTAGCGGCATGAAAAATAAATTTAAGCAAAAATCGAACAAAAAAAATAATTTGTCGTTATAATATATGTAAAGGATGAAATAATGGACAAATTATCAGAATTAATCAAAGAAGCTAGACCCTTATACCGAAGGAAAAAAAGGCAAAAAGCCTTTGCAGGAATGGTATTAGGGGTGTGTGTGCCTGTATTAATTATATCGAGCGGTTATGAGATATATTCGATGGGGGATGAAATATATGTTTCTCTGTTGAATAATTCACTGCAAAAGCAATTATTGACTGATGAAATCGGTTTTTTGGGACAAAAATAATTGAAAAAAATCATAGAACAAAACGGTTATAAAATAAGAAATATTATAAAAAATTTCACGGGCGAATACAATCAAGACCTTGAACAAGAGGTCTATGTCAAAACATTTCTAAATTTAGATAAATACATTGAAAAAAATAAATTTTCCGCTTGGATTTGCACAATTGCATCCAATATCTGTAAAGATTATCTAAAAAGTTCAAAATTCAGACTCAATCAAAACACCACAACAAATGAAGATATTTTAAACAATATCCCATCAACAAAAACGCCCGAGGAGATATATTCTTCAAAAGAACGCCAAAAAATTATATTAAGAGAAATTAACAGACTTCCAAAAAAGCTCAAAGAAGCAATAATTCTGCTTGAATTTGAGGATTATTCTTATGAACAAATTTCATCCAAGCTCAAAATCCCTCTCGGTACCGTAAAATCCAGAATCAATAGCGCCAGAGCGATTTTAAAAGAAAAGTTAAGTTTTTTATTGAAAGAAGGTATTGATGAAGATAATGAAAAATAAAATTATATATATTTTCTTATTTCTATTTATATCTTTTAATATGCAATTTGCTTTTGCTTCTCATGAAATGAAACATATCGAGTTTAAAAAAATCACCCCCGAAGAACAAAAACAAAGGGATGAATATTTAAAAACACGATTGAATCTATCCGACAGTCAAATGGAAAAAATTATCAAAAATCGTGAAGTTTTCTTCTCTCAAATCGAATCCACAGTCGAAAAAATGCAAAATACAAAAGACGAGATAAAAAATATCTATAATAACGAACAAGAATCCCTTAAAGCCGATATTTTATCGGCACCAAAAAAAGCCCAACTTGTTTTATTGAAACAAAATGCAATAAATATTAAGAAAGATTACAGAAAAAACTTCATACAAATCTTGGATGACAATCAAAAACAAGAATTTTTCAAGCTAAGACAAGAATTTTTAGATAAAAAATTAAAAAATTCCAAATAAAGCGATTATTTTTCGTTTATTTTTTCTTTCTAAAAATTAATCAGGTTTAATATTATTAAATTTAATATTATTAAATTTGGCTTTAATATTTTTACCAATTTGGCTCAATTTTTCTTTTACGGTTTGATTTGAGGTTTTTAATTTCTCGTTTAACTTTGATAAATTGGTTTTTAGAATTTCTCTTAATCCTTTGGTTTTATTGGATTTTAGTAAAAATGCCGCCATAATTAAACTAAGAAGCGTTAATGCGGTTATAATTGCCTTTTTAGCGGAAGAAGCTATATAAATATCTTTTTTCTTTGAATTTTCAAAAGCGTCAGTTTTTGGTTTTTGAGCTATAAAATTTTCTTTTGCGTTTCCGTAATTAATATAATCCATTAGCGAACCATTGACCCCCAGGACAATTTGCCCCATTGCGTCAATTGTTGAAGGCAGATTATTATTGTTGTTAAAATCGACTTTTTCCATAATTAAATAAAGTATTTTATTGTAAAAAAATTGCCCAAAGTTAATTAAATTTGATATAAATATTTAATGAAAAAAACTGTTAAAAATTGGCAATATATTTTAATTTTAAGTGTCATTTATCTTATTTTGAGTATATTTTTTTATTCAAAAACCGCAAATATGTTTGTCGATTTTCATAGAGAATGCTATATTCCCTATTCACTGTTGAATGAGAAGGCTCTAATTAAAGATATATTCTTAATCTATGGCCCTTTTGGCTATATTATTAATGCAATAATATATAAATTGTTTGGGGTTAATATAAATTATTTAATAATTGAAGCGCATATTATTTCTTATGTTATTTTGATTTTTTTCTATTATATTTCTCAAAAATTCCTCAAACGCTTCTTTTGCTTTATATTGAGCCTATTTTTTATATTAATTTCAATTTTTTCAAACAGCACTTTTTCTTTTGTCCTTCCCTATTCATATTCTTCAATTTATGCGGTTATGGGGGTTTTTGGATTGTTTTATTCTCTTTTATACAATAAAAAACCTTTGATTTTTCTTTTTTTGGGGTTAATTTTTGTTAATCGAATCGAATATTTTATTTTTTGTTTTTTTATAATCTTATATTTTATTTTTTCATCAAAAAAGAAAGAAATTTTAAAGTATTGGCAAGCGTTTTTTATTTTTCCTTTAATAGTTTTAGTTTATTTTTTAAAAATTAAGCTAAATTTATCCGATGTTATTTATAATTTTTCATATCTTCAAAATATGCTAAATTCCGATACTTTAAAGACTTTTTATAAATCAATGGGTGGTTTTTTTGAATTTAATTATTTTAAATATAATTTGTCTCAAAGTGCTTTATTTTTCTTAATAGGCGCCCTATCATATATTTTTTATTTTTATAAACAAAAAACACTATCAATAATAACTTTATTTTTAATTTTATTTATTAATTCCAATAGCGCTTTTAGCCTGATTTGTATAATAAATATTATTTTGACGATTTATTTTATTTATAAAAAAAGATTAAGAAATAAAGAATTTTTATTGTTTTTATTTTCAACAACTCTTTTATCAAAGTCCCTGTTTTGCGTTTCTTCATTGAATTACGGGAATTTTGGCTATTTTTTAGCTATTTTATATTTTTATATTTTGTTTAAAAAAATCTTGGCTGACGAAGATAAAAGGCTTTGGCTTGAAAATTTATTTTTGATATTTTTTATAATTAATTTTTCACTTAATTTTATAAATTATTTAACTCACAAAAAATACCCCATTCAAACAAATGTCGGAAAAATCTATCTCACAAACGATGTTTGGGGATTGTACGGTGAATTGAATAAATTTTTAGGTGAAATTACAAAAAATAACGAGGATTTTTTGATATTGCCCGAAGGTTTGATGTTTAATTTAATTTATAAAATGCCCTATAATTTTTATAATACATCGTTTATCCCGCTTGATTTTGAGACATTTAAGCAAGAAAAGCTTATTAATGATTTAAAAAATAATTATCCTAAATATATTATAATTACCCCAAGAAACACGCTTGAATATGGCAAAAAAACAATATGCCGCGATTACGGGCTTGATTTTTGTATGTTTATTGATGATAATTATTATGTATATAGAAAAATTCAAAGCAGACTTGATATTTTAATACTTAAACTCAAACAAAATTAAGAAATAAGCTATAGTATAGGGTATGATGAATTTAAAAACAAAAGAAAAAATCGGAATTGTGCAATTGGGCTGTGCTAAAAACCTCATTGATATGGAATTGATGCTGGCGCTTTTGGTTAAAAACGGTTATGAATATACTTTTGATATTGATGACCCTTTTGTGCATAAAGTTATTGTTAATACCTGTTCTTTTATCTGCGACGCTCAAAAAGAATCCGTAAAAACGATAATGGAGCTTATTGCGATGGATAAAAAAGTCATCATAACCGGATGTTTAGCTCAAAGACATAAAGAAGAATTAAGAGAACTTTTGCCCGAAGTTACGCATTTTGTCGGCATAAATAAATATGATAAAATCGTTGAAGCTGTTGAATCAACCCATTATTACAATGTTTCTGCTAATTGCGATTATAAATATCTTGAAAATGTCAATCGCGAACAAATCACGATGGGCGCTTCAAGCTATATAAAAATTGCCGAAGGATGCTTTTATAACTGCGGATATTGCACAATTCCGATGATTCGGGGAAAATATCATTCTAGAAAAATTGAAAATGTTGTTAAAGAAGCAAAAAACCTTGCTAAAAAAGGCGTCAAAGAAATTGTGATAATCGCTCAAGACACAACAAGCTATGGGCTTGATTTATATAAAAAACCTATGTTGAGCGAACTTCTGAGACAATTAAATGAAATAGACGATATTAGCTGGATTAGGTTGATGTATGCTTATCCGATGAATTTTGATGAAGAATTAATGGAGACAATAAATAATTTATCTAAAGTCGTTAAATACATCGATATTCCGCTTCAGCATTCAAATATCGAAGTTTTAAAAAGAATGAAGCGCCCAAGCTTTGATTATCGAAAATTTATCAAAAAAATAAGAAAAAAAATCAAAAATGTTTCTCTAAGAACGACTTTTATCGTGGGATACCCGGGTGAAACCGATGAAGAATTTCAAGATTTATATGATTTTGTTGAAGAAATGAAATTTGATAAAATCGGCGTGTTTAAGTATTCAAGAGAAAAAGGCACATACGCATATGATCTTAAACCTCAAATTAAAGCGAAAGTTAAAAATGACAGATATAAAAAATTAATGAAATTACAAAAAAGTATTTCGCTTGAAATAAATAAAAAATTGATTGGCAAAAAAATACCTTGTATTGTTGAACAAATTTATAATAATGGTATAATAGTAGCAAGAAGCTATAAAGATGCTCCCGAAGTGGATGGCTTGGTCTATATTAGTTCAAATGAGCATATTTTACCAAATGATATAGTCGATGTAAAAATCACAAAAGCTTCTCATTATGACTTGTATGGTATAGTTTAAGTAGATTGGATGTCTGGGTATATGGATTCTAAGAAAGAAAATAAGAGAGTAATAGATACAACTGTCGCTATGCTTCCTATTGGAGCTATTGCACAGAGTTTAAACGTTCATCAAAGAACATTAAGAATATATGATAAAGAAGGGATTTTATCCCCCAAAAGAACCGCAAAAAACAGAAGATTGTATAGTCTTGATGATTTAGAAAAAGCAAAATTAATCCTTTTTTTAACAAGAAATCTTGCACTTAATCTATCCGGCGTCAGAGTGGTTTTGGCTGTGTTGGAACAAAATAATGTTGAACCTAATAATTACATAAATTATATTAAAAATGTCGCAAATACGGCGGGAATCAATGAACTAATCCAAGATACCAACGTCGAAAAGACTTCTAAAAGAGGAAGAAAAGCAAAAGAAAAATAGTTGTAGCGTGCTTTTGGCCCCCTTTGTCCCTTTTGTCAATATTTTTATCTGTTTAAATTTTTTTGGTTTATTTTAATTTTTATTTAATTAGCGAAGTGTTCAAGCTTCGCCTATGTTTTGTTTAAGTTTTATGGGGGCTTTATTCAAGCATATCTAAAATCAGACTAAATTCTGGTGAATAGATAAATACCTGTTCTTTTAATTTATCTGTTGTGATTTCGTTTTCTATTGCCATTACAAGAGGCGTTATAAGTTCATTTGCATTATTTGCAATAATATGAGCGCCTTTAATTAAATTATCCTTGATAATGAGCTTAATTAAGCCATAGGACGAATTTTGGGCAAGGTAATTTATTGAAGAATTTATGTGAACTTTTTTAATTGTGTAATTTTCAATATCCGATATATCCTGTTCATTTATTCCAAACGATGCAATCTCGTTTTGCCCTTCAAAGACTTTGGGGAAAGTTTTTAAGCCGATGTTATTATCTTTAAAAAGCTGATTCATCAGATATTGCGCTTGATATTTTGCTTCTTGGGGGCTGATTATTTTTCCTGCCGCACTTCCGATTAAATATAAATTATCAATGTCGCAAGAAAAATCTTCATAAGCCTTTAATTTTAATTGCTCTTTACAGCCGTTTAACATAATTTTTGGGATATAGGGAATTTTTTCATCCGCAATAAAAACAACATCCGATTCAAAAGCCGTTTGCGACTTAAGATGAACAATATCATTAGACAATTTATCCAAAAAGTCATTTTTGTAAAATTCAATTTTATTTTTTTCAAATTGGTCTAAAAGTTCTTTTTGAATGTCTATGTCAAGGGAGTTTATAAAATCATCCCCGTTTTCGACTAATTTTACCGAAACATTAAGATTAGACAAGATATTTGCCCAAATGATTCCAATCGGGCTTGAAGATGAAATTGTGATTTTTTTGGGCAGGTTTTGGAGCTTAAAAAATCCTTGCTGATTTAAGATAAATTTATTATCTATGGGGAAATTTTTGAGCCTTCTTTGTCTTGAACCCGTTGAAATGATTGTTTTTTGGGCTTGATAAATATTATCGTCGGCAAAAATTTCAACCCCGTCATCATTTACAAAAAGCTCCGCTTGAGATTTAATAAGGGTGAATTTATCGCTATATTTTGAATTGAAATTCATCTTAAATTTCATATTTATTTGAGTTTTTCTGTCTAAAATCTTTTGCCAGTTGTAGCTTGCGTCGCTAAAAAGATTTAGTCCGAGCATAGAAGAAGTATTTATTTCTTTTAAAAGTTTAGATGTGTGTAATATCGATTTTGTGGGGATGTAGCTTGAATTAATGTATGAGCCGCCAATTTCGTTTTCTTCAAAGGCAATTGCTTTTAAACCAAGAGAAATTGCTATTTTTAATGCTTCTAAACCTGTGCTTCCAAGCCCGACTATTGCTAAATCGTACATTTTAACTCCTTTATTTCTCTTTTTCTATTATAGAACTAACTACATCTTTTGCAACAACAAAACCCGTTGACCAGCAATTTTGAAGGTTAAATCCTCCGCAAAAGCCGTCTATATCTAATACTTCTCCGCAAAACCATAAATTATCATTTATCTTTGATTTACAGTTTTTATCAAGATATTTTAAATCAACCCCGCCGCTGTTTACAATTTCGCCCGTGTCAGAGCTTGATATTATTGTTAAATTGAGCTTAGAATATTTTTTAAGTTCATCATCAGATACATTTGAAGCGCTGATTGTTGAATTGTCGGTAATGATTTTTGCAATCGTCTTTGGAATCAACATTGAAACAATGGTTGTAATTGATTTTTTGGGGTTTTGTTTGATTAAATCTTTTATTTTTTCGATTTTAAAAAGTTCTATTTCAATACTATAAGGAAAATCATCTCTTGATTTAATTGATGAAATTTTAAAAGCTAAAGGGCCCGATATTCCTTTATCGGTAAAAATAAATTCGCTTTCATGTCCGTAATCTTGTTCATAATTGAGCGCTTTTAGTTTGACTCCTTTGGGGTAAATAAAATCTTTTACAACAAGCGCGCAAAGAGATTTTTTAAAAGGAATAAGAGGCTGATTGAAACTTCGAATTAAATTTTCACAATTTCTTGAACCTGTTGAAATAATGATTCTGTCATAATTTTTAAGTTCATCTTTAGAATTAATTTTTTTGTGAATTAAATGATAATTTTTATATTTTTTTAACCCCTCAAACATTTTATCTTTGACTTCTTTTGAACTGTTTGATTTTGGAAAAATCCTCTTGTCTTTTTGAATATAGGTTGCTATTCCTAATTTATTAAAAAATTCAATCGAATCATAATTAAAGTGCCTTGAAAATATTGAATACAAAAATTTTTTACCTCTGGGGTAATTTTTTATAAAATCTTCAATATCATCTGTTGCATTTGTTAAATTACATCTTTGATTTCCTGTCGGAAGAATGGTTCTTAGGGCTTGAGATTTATCAAAAATATCCAAAACAAAATTATTAAAATTTAATTTTTTAAATTCTTCTAAAATCCAAAGAGCGCAATAAAACCCGCTTGGGCCCGCGCCAACAATTGCGATTTTTTGAGGTTTTATATTATCTTGGCAAGATTGTTCCATACAAAAACACGTCCTCGGGGTTTTGAAGTTCATCATAGAGCTCTGTTATTGTTTTATTTAAAACAGGATGGACTAAATCCGCCTTAACTTCAAGCATCGGTACCAATACAAACGCTCGCTTTTGCATAAGAGGATGGGGAATGATGAGATTAGATTCGTTTATTATTTTGTTGTCAAAAATTAAAATATCAATGTCTATTGCTCTTTGAGCCCATCTTTGTGTTTCATTTTTGACTCGTCCGAGCTGCAGTTCAATATTTTGGCACAGTTCAAGAAGTTTTTGAGGGGTTAAATCCGTATCAATTGCAATTGCCGCATTTAAAAACCACGGCTGATTTTTGTTGCCCCAAGGCTCTGTTTCATAAAATGATGACGTTTTTATGACGTTAATATGTTTTGACATACTAAGAGAGCTAACCGCATGCTGAATATTTGACAGTCTGTCCCCGAGGTTTGACCCCAGAGAAAGAAAAACTCGTGACATTTGTTTATTATTCCTTTTGTTCTTAATTAACATTTTATAATTATTTTGCTATAATATCAATAAGCAATAAATTAAATAAATTTGTACGAGGAGACCATGAACAAAAATCAAAATGCAGGAATCATCATTATTGTGGCAATAATTTCAATTGCACTTTTATCAATTGCTCTTGAAGGCCCGACAACTTCCACAAGTGAAATATCGTATTCTCAGTTTTTAAACGAAATACAAACGGGAAAAATTTCCGATGTTCAAATATCAAAAGATACCTTAATCGCTTCTTTAAAAAGCCAAAAAGAAGAACAAACATCCGTCCAAAAGCCTCTGAAAGCTCAAAGACCTCCAAAGGTTCAATATAAGGTATTGATTCCCGAAGACAGTTCGCAATTAATAAGTCTTTTAGAAAAAAATAATATTGATATTAAATTCTCCAAACCCCAAGAGGGCTCTTGGATGAGCCTTGTGGGGTCTGTTATAATTCCTGTTATATTCATTGCAATAATGATTATTCTGATTCTCAAAGGGATTCAGCAAACAGGTTCTTCCGCCCTTAATTTCGGAAAATCCAAAGCAAAGATGCTTGCCGATGATAAAATTAAAATAACTTTTAAAGATGTTGCAGGAATCGACGAAGAAAGGCAGGAGCTTGAAGAAATTGTCGATTTCTTAAAAAATAGTGAAAAATATACTAAACTTGGCGCAAAAATCCCAAAAGGCGTTTTACTCGTTGGTGCCCCGGGAACAGGTAAAACATTAATGGCAAAGGCAGTTGCCGGTGAAGCGGGAGTTCCATTCTTCTCCATATCAGGTTCTGATTTTGTTGAAATGTTTGTAGGGGTTGGCGCAAGCAGGGTTAGGGATTTATTTGAACAGGCGAAAAAACATCAACCCTGTATGATTTTTATTGATGAAATCGATGCCGTCGGCCGCCAAAGAGGTGCCGGAATGGGAGGAGGGCATGATGAAAGAGAACAAACCCTAAACCAACTGCTTGTTGAAATGGATGGGTTTGATGAAAACACAAATATTATCGTTATTGCCGCAACAAACCGCCCCGATATTTTAGATAGCGCACTATTAAGACCCGGAAGGTTTGACAGGCAAATATACGTTAACGAACCCGATGTTAAAGGCAGAGAAGAAATCTTAAATGTCCACGCTAAAAACAAAAAACTCGATTCTAATGTTGATTTGAAAGCATTAGCTAAAAGAGTCCCCGGGTTTACGGGAGCGGATTTAAAAAATCTTTTAAACGAAGCGGCACTTTTGGCTGCTCGAAATAACGGCGAAGTAATCACTATGGCTGATATTGATAAATCTATCGATAGAGTTATAGCAGGGATTGAAAAAAAATCCACCGTCTTAACCCAAGAAGATAAAGAAAGAACAAGCTACCACGAAGCTGGTCACGCTGTTATATTAAAAATGCTTGAAGATTGCGAAGAAGTTCAAAAAATCTCCATTATCCCAAGAGGAAGAGCCCTTGGCTTAACTTGGTACACTCCGAAGGATGATTCAAAACATCAAACTAAAAGAAAATTATTAGCCCATATAACTGATTTATTAGGGGGCAGAGTGGCCGAAGAATTGGTTTATGGAGATAATATTTCAACCGGAGCATCAAATGATATGCAAAGAGCGACAAAGCTTGCTCGTAATATGGTGATGCAATGGGGAATGAGCGAAAAAATGGGCAATATGACCTATGGAGAACCCCATGAACATGTATTTATGGGTCGAGATTTTGGCCAAACTAAAGACTATTCCGAACAAGTCGCCTATGAACTTGATAAAGAAGTTAAAAGAATAATTGATGAAAAATATGCTTTGGCAAAAGAAATTTTAAATAATAACAGAGACATCTTAAATGAACTTGCAATGTCTTTATTGGAACATGAAACGATAAATGCCGAAGAGTTCGATGAATTAATTGAAAAAGTAAAACAAAGACGCCAAAATTCGTGAGAAAAAGAATAATCTTAAAAGCCGTCCGATGAATTTGTTTCAAAAGACGGCTTTTATTTTGTAATTTTAGCAAAGTTATTTTTTATTCAACTTCCTTTGGAATCTCAAGAGATTGTTTTGGCGGAAGCAGGTCGTTATCTTGTGATTCTTCTTTTGTTGGGATTTTGGGCATTATGTTTGGTGTGTGATTAATAATATCGCTATCTTCGTCGATATTTTGAACAACAGCTTTTTCATCTGCTGTTTTCTTTTCTTTTGCCCTTTGTCCCCTTGTTGAAATTGTGAATTTATAGCAGGGAGTGTTTTGAGAAATCTCTGGCTCCGTTGTTTCGGTTTGATTTTGGGTTAAATCGTTTCCTTGTTTGTTTTCATTTTGCTCGTCTTCATTTTTTGCTTTAAAAGCTATTGTAATTTCATTATTTGTGTTGACGCTAAACATATTAGGTAAAAGCATAACGCCCATTTCGCCGTTCAATGGCCTTAATTCATAATCGCTCCAGCCTTGAGAATATCTTGAATAGATATAGTAGCTTGCTTTTGCGTTATCTTTTAAAATATAATCGTCATAATTAGCTAAACTATCCATATTTATTATCTCAACGCCCGGAAACAGCGATGTTATATCGGATGGCGTCAAATTATATAAATTAAATATTTTTCCGTTAAATGTAATTCTTGAAATAGATAATTTATCGTGGTTATAGACATATAAATTGTCGTTTATCAGATATAATTTAGAATGTTTTAAAATATTCATCTCTTGAATGGGCGAAAACATATGATTATAGATTGATATATTATTGTTTTCATCAGGATTGCTTATTATATAATCATTTGTTTCAAGGGTGTAAGAGGGAGAATATTTTTTCCACTTTGCTTCACGAACGTTATAGATATACGTGGGCAGAAAGTTTGCATTTTCGTCAGAAAAGATATTTTTTCGAAGTTGACCGAAAATATCTTTAAACATGTTTTTATCTATGTTTTGATTAAAATCTTCCGTTTTGAATATTTTGTAGGGGTAGTCGTTTTTGAAATTTGTTTCCCCATAGTCTCTTTGCTTATCTAAAACACTTAAAATCATTGGTCTTAGGGCGGAATTTTTCTTTGAAGAAATGAAATGAATATAAGCGTTTTTGAAATTTTTGTTCATTTCTTGCGTTGTTGTAGCGTAAATTGAGGGAGTGAAGATGAATTTTCTTGTGTCGTCAAAGATTGCTCTTTCGAGTTTTTCTTTGATGTATTCGTTTTGCGTTTTTAAAAATAATTTTTCATAGTCGGCAATTTTATTTTGAAGCGTTTTTGGGCTGATATAAAGGTTCACGCCGATTGAAGTCGGGTCATTGTATTTTGCTTTAAGATTGATGTATTTTTTAAATTCGCTGTCAAAATATTTTTCATACATTTTTTTGTTAAATTTATTGTCTGGATAAAGATATATTTCCCCTTGCGCAATATATGCATTGATTCCGGATGGATTTAAAAGCCTGTTTAATTCATTATTGCAAGTTTTGAGAGATTTTTTATTTTGCAGGTCATTGCAGCTTGTAAACTCATTTTCGAGGTTATTTGCCTGAATATTTTGAATTTTATCCAATTGATCTAGATATGAAGCAAAAATCTGTTCCTTTTTTTCTTTAGGGTCGTCGCTAAATTTTAAATATACCAAAAGGAAAGTCTGAACTTTTCTGAAGCTCAGCGCCAATGAATTAAAGCTTTGAGCATCTTTTAATTGCGGTATTAAAGAAGGATTTGAAATCAAATTTTTATATTGCAGATGTTGTTTTTCGTTTTTGTGCTTTGTTATTACTATATTTGTGCTAAGCGCCATAAGAATGGCTGATATTAGCATCACAACGGCAAATTTCATCACTGCGCCGTCAAAAAGCTTTGTGTTGTCAAAGTTTGGAAAATATTCTTTCTTTTGGCCTTTATAGTCCGGTTTATAGGGATTATTTTTGACAAAACTGTTTATTTTGCCTCTTTGGGGTGTTGTTTTATCATTTCGAAGTTTATTTCCGCAGCGCGAGCAAAATATATCAAATTCGTCATATTCAAAACCGCAATTGGGGCATTTGTGTTTCATATGCTGTTTTTCACTTTCTTAAATTAAAATGATATTTCTATTTTGTTTTGATTTTTTCTTTCGATAATTTTTTTAACTTCTCTAAAACAAGTGTTGACCCTTGAATCATACGTTACTGCTTCAAGAGTTGTTGTCGCGTTATTTAAAATATTTTCATAGTCCCCTTTTAAATTATTATATTCTTCAAGTGCATAATATTTTATTCTTGCGGCAAGAAGGGTATTTTTTGAAGATTGGATAGTTACGACTGTTTGCTTGTGGTTTTTTAATTCAAGCTTAATATTATAAAAATAGTATCCTTTATAATCTTTTATGCTGTCTTTATCAAGCGCAACTTCGTTTCCGCTCGGGCTTTTTAAATTTACCCAATCAATTGCAAAAGCGCAATTTAGTGTCATTAAAAGCGAAAATATAATAAAAAATATTTTTTTCAAAATTCTTTCCTTTTTTATTAATTCTATAGCGTAATTTAATTTTATTCCAATCATTTTAAATTGCAAAAGTTTTTAAAAAAATGTTATTATTATTTAAAAATTATTTATAAATGGGGAGAAAAAATTGTCCGATATTGTTTTAATTATAATAACATCAATATTATCTTTTGTTTTTGGGTTTTTTGTTTCTTTTTTAATATTTAAAAATAAATCCAATAAAACCCAAGACTATGGCTTATATTCGCTTTTGACTGATTTTAAAAATTCGATTAACGAATATAAAGAACAGACAAAAATTAATACTCTTGAAGTAACAAACGCCATAAAAACTTCCCAAAAGCTTGTTAATGCGCTTCAAACGAATCAAAATCTCAAAGGAAAGTTTTGTGAAGATAATCTTGAATTAATCCTAAAATCCTGTAATTACATTGAAAACATCCACTATATCAAGCAATATAGAGATATTAACGAAGATAACAGAGAAATTAAACCCGATTTTTTAATTAAGCTTCCGAATGAAAAATCGATTTTGATTGATTGTAAATTGAATTTTGAAAAATATTTTGAATATGTCGAAAACATCAATCTTGACAATTTAAAAACCAAAAAAACAGAATTTATAAAAGACTTAAATGAAACAATAAATCTTTTATCAAACAAAAAATATCAAAGCGCAAAAACTCTCATTCAAAACGATTTTATTTTAATGTATATTCCGATTGAAAATATAATCACGATGATTTATACCGATAGCGATTTTCTTTCTCTTGTCAAAAACGCAAATGACAAAAATATCATAATTGTCGGAGCTTCAAGCATTTTGACAGTTTTAAGACTTGTAAAAAATATCTGGGCAAATGAGATTCAACAAAATAATATTGAAAAAATTGCCTCAATTGCCCAAAATATTTATGATGTTATTTCTTCTCACAGTCAAAACCTTGCAAAATTAAGGCAGACAATGATAGATAATCTTGAAGCTTTTGATAAAGACTATAATGTAATTAAATCGCAAAAGCTTTTTAAACTCTGTAATGAATTGTCTGATTTGGGAATCAGCCCGAAAATTAAAAAAGAAGGCAGAAAACTCTTTGAACAAAAAATCCACAGCGACTTTATATAATTTTGAACTTTTGTAAAACATTTTCATTTTTGTGATGAAATCCTCCATTTGGTGGATTAATATAAACGTAATGGAAATAGTTAAACTATTAAAAGATTATTCGAAGACCCCGCTGGAAAAGGAATTAGGTGAATATTTTTATCAGGAGCTTGATTCTGCTATTTGTGTTGAAAAAATTAAAAATAAAAAATTCCTCTCGCAATATGTTAAACCAATCCATGATTTTATAATTTATACTTCGGCGCTTCCCGGCTGCGACGCTCGAAGAATGCTGTATTAATGTTAAATAGCGCAAAAAATTTTTTTGATATGTTTTAAAAAAATATGAGACTTTCAAATGTTCAAAATGTTTTTTTAAAGCCTAATTATCATATAAATTATCATTCTTCTTCTAATTTTAAAAAGTGTCCCCCTTCCTTTAAAAGCGCTTTTATTGACCCCGGGATTGATAATAACTTTGGTTTCCCCCTATCCACTCATCTTGATAGAGCGGCGCTTAAAAAGATGTCTGTTGATAACAGATACAAATATCTTTTGAAATCGAAATTCCGCCATGATTTATCAAAAACCGAATTTATAATTCTGTCGCAATATCAAAATTTGAGCGCTAATTATGAAATATTTGATGCGCCCGATGAGGATTATAAAGATGAAGACAGTGACTTATATGATGAAGAATATAACGAAGAAAGAATTGCTCAAAAAAAAGTTGATGAATATGTTGAAAAATGCATGCAATCAGGTAACATCATGTTTGATGATGACGATATTTCTGCATATATAAAATACAAAAACAGCGTTGACGAATTGGCTTTTAACATAGAAGACGGGATAAGGTATGTATATTTTCTTAAAGGTTATGCTTTAAAAAATCATTGCTTTAGCGAACTAGAAAGCAAATATTTTGCCGATGAAAAATATAGGTATAATGAGGTTGAAGGTTTTCTTACTTACCTTTTGAACCACAAAAAAGCGCTAAGGTATTATCGCGAGATATTAGATACTAAATTAATCAGCAATATGAGAATTGACAAAAGCCAAATTAACGGAAATTTCATAATAAATTTCTTTGAAACAAATTATGATAAAAATTTTGACAATTATCAAGTCATTAACTATACAATTGACGATAAATCAAACCTTAATATATCAAGATGCGATGAAGCCGAAAAAAATTCAAAGTTCTTTTTCAGATCCGAAAATAAATATGATTCATTTTACATAAGAAAAAAAATAAACAGAGATTATTCTCCCACCGAAGCGACTCTTGAAATTGAAACAACAAGAAATTCAATTCCTTCAAAAATAATTAAAACAAATTATTCTAAAAAAGATAGTAGATTTCTTGAACAAAAAGCGTATAATTTTAGCGATTTTGACGAAAGTGTCGATGTTGTAAAACTTGTTGATAAAAGTGATGATATAAAAAATGTTAAACCAAGTAATATCGCCCATGTTGAAGTCGATAAAAAAGGAAATGTCACATATAAAGCAAAATTTAGAACAAATGATTGTACTTCAAAGATATATTATAAAGAATCAAAAAATCAAAAAGGCTATAAAATCTATAACTACGACTATTTAATTAAAGATAATGATGATAATGTTATTTTGGATTTAAAAAGAACCCACCAGCAATTAGATGAAAATACATCTCAAACAATAATAGATGGTGAAACGTTTTATACGACATTTAATGATGACGGTACAATTTCAATATCAAAAGAAAAAAATTCAAAAAATGAAAATAGTTTTAGGGTTTTACCCGACAGACAAACGGTTAAAAACTGCCTTATGACAATAGGTTATGCCAGATATGACCGGGCAAAGGACTTTTTTCTTCAAATTCCTGCTGATATTTTGGCAAAATATTCTTTATGTAATCCCACAATTGAATTTATCAAAAACGATTGCGACTCATGCGCCGATATTACCATAAGAAAAATCTATACAACACTAAATCCTTCGCTTCTTATCCATGAACTTGCTCATTTGTTTGATTTTGATGAGGATGATAATATTCATATTTCAAATAACGAGGAGCTAAAGAAAATTTATTCAAAAGAATTAAAAAAATTTTATTCAAACAAACCCTTTTTATACACTCATTTTTTGGCTGAATACATTGGAAGTTACGGAAGCAACAACTATGAAGCAAGACAAGTTTGCGATTATGATGAATTAACAAGTTCGGGGCTGGCTGAAATGCTTGCGGATTCGCTTGCGATGAGTGTATTGCCGTATTCTAATTGTCCCGTAACGGAATTTCGCTGCCTGATTATAAAAAAATATTTCCCAAAGACTCTTGCTAAATCGCTTGAATTGATTGATAAAAGAGCACTTGAACTTATTGAAAACCAAAATCGGTAGCTAAATCGTCTTTATTTCGAGCATTCACCGCTAAAATATCGCATTTATTGTTAAATTCATTTTGAGCATGGCCTTTAACCCAGACGAATTTGATGTTGTGGGGTTTTTGAACAACAAGGAATTTTTGCCATAAATCAATATTTTTAACGGGGTTTTTTGTGTTTAATTTCCAGTTTGCTTTTTGCCAATTATCAAGCCATTTTTGATTAATTGCATCAATTACATATTTTGAATCACTGTATAAAGTTATATTGCAAGGTTTTTTAAGCATACTTAAAGCGTCAATTACCGCCATTAATTCCATTCTGTTGTTTGTGGTCAATTTAAAACCTTTTGAAATTTCTTTTTGAACGATTGAGCCGTCTTGTTTTTTATAGATTAATATCGCGCCATACCCGCCGAGGCCGGGGTTGTTTGAACAGGCACCGTCTGTATAGATATTGACGTTTTGCGTTATTTTATTTGTTTGTTCAATTGAATCCATAGACAAAATAATAACATAAAAACAATATTTCTTAATAACTTATATACATATTGTTGTTTTTGTGTTTTTATGGTGTTTACGAATGTAACAATTTGGAGAAAAAGATTAATGATAATTGTAATGGAACATAATTCGACTCTCGAGCAATTAAAGAAAGTCACAAAATATATTGAAGATAGAGGCCTAAAATCCTATATTCATAAAGGTGATTTATTAAATGTCGTGGCGGTTATCGGGGACAAAATCAATCTTGATGCCGATAATATCGCGGCATTAGATGGCGTAAGCTCCGTTAAAAAAATTCAAGAACCCTATAAGCTCGTTTCACGCGTGGCTCATCAGGATGATACAATAATTAAATTCCCAAACGGCACAAAAATCGGAGGGCTTGAGCGCCCCGTTTTAATGGTTGGGCCATGCTCTGTTGAAAAAGATTACGACGGGCTTTTACAAGTGGCACTTGCTGCTAAAGAAATGGGATGCCATTTTTTAAGAGGCGGAGCGTTTAAACCAAGAACCAGCCCCTATGATTTTCAAGGGTTGGAAGAAAAAGGGCTTCAATATCTGGCTAAGGCAAGAGAAGAAACGGGATTGTTGGTTGTGACCGAAGTTATGGACACGATGGATATAGCGCTATTGTGTAAATATGCTGATGTCTTACAGGTGGGAGCTAGAAATATGCAAAACTTTAAGCTTCTAAAGGCATTAGGCAGAATTAAAAAACCCGTAATGATTAAAAGAGGGCCTGCGGCCACAATTAAAGAATTTTTGTTGGCTG
>CANQLJ010000036.1 GCA_947624685.1 Candidatus Gastranaerophilales bacterium
AAAATTCACACTAAACAGATTGCGGGTCGGGGCCCGCAATGACGGGGTATTTTATTATACGCAATGAAGGGATATTTTACCCGCAATGACGGTGCTTTTTATAAATTACTATACTTAGTTAGACCCTAAAACTCTTCATACGAACAGAAAATTCGATTTGCACTAAATTCTTGCCGGTTCAAGGCGACACAACACTTTTTTTTACAACCCCCGCCCTCAAAACCCAACCCCGCACCCGGGCTAGCCCGACTCGCCAATTTAATTCGCCCCGGATTTATTTAAAATATTTTTTATGATACAAAACTGGTTTAATAATTTACACAAACCCATTCTTGCTCCCCCGGCGTGGATATTTAAGCCCGTGTGGATAATTTTATATATCACAATAATGATTTCAATCATCCTCTATATTTTTAAAAACGGAGATGACAAAAAAATCGGCTATATCTATTTTTCGATACAATTAATCTTAAATTTGCTTTGGGCGCCCGTGTTTTTTGTTTTCAAAAACATATTTTTAGCGTTTTTAATAATAATTTTAATGGATATATTTATTTTTCTTACGATGAAAAAATTTTATAAAGTCTCTAAAATGAGCGCGGTTATTCTTCTGCCTTATTTTTTGTGGGTTCTTTTTGCGTCATATTTAAATTTAGGGTATCTGATTTTAAATTAACCATGATACCCTAAAAATGATTTTTATAGTAAATAATATTTTATACTATTGTTGTTGAATATCCTTATCCATCCATTCATCAGCTCTTGCGCCATAGATTATTTTTCCGTCCGCTCTGATACCGAAACCAAATGGCGCAACACTTTGGTCTTTACCGTCAGGCCCCGGTTTATTAAGCTCATCAACGTCAATACAAGCTACAACGTGCGCAGCATCAAATCCCGTTGCGGCATCTTTATATTTTATATCGGCAGGAGCTCCTGCAGGATCGGCATAGATTCTTTTTGAAGTTGCAGCGGTACCGTCTTTTAGACCAAAAGCGGGTCTTAGGAAATATATGGTAACGCCGTCAGCCATCTTGAACCCCGGGAAACCATCGCCTTTGTAGCTTCCTTTCTTATCATTACAAGCAGTATCAAGAGCAGCTTTAAATGTTGCAAGTCCTGTTGCATCTGTTTTTGATGAATCGCTAAAAAACGTGACGGAAGAAGTATAAGTTGTGATTGCCGTCGTTGCACCGCAATTAACTTCTTTTGTTGAAACCATATCAGCCATTGCCGAACAGAAATAGTTATAATTATTAATTAAACTTCCGTCGGGTTTTTTTCCAAAATCCCCTTCAAAAAAGTATTTATCAGAATTAATCAACTCTCTTACCGCTGTTCCAAAAGTATTTACAGCCTTTTTAAATTTCATAGCATCCTCATCCGGCGTCGAATGAAACGCAACGGGCAGCAATATCGCGGTTAATATACCGATGACAGTCAAAACTATCATAATTTCCGCTAATGTAAAAGCATTTTTTTTCATAATTTCCTCATCTATAAACCTTTTTACCAAAACATTTTTAATCTTCTTCGATATTTTTTACATCGGAATTCAGCGCCCAAAGCAACGCCGCCAGCCAGCCAAAAAACGTCCAGCCAATCATTAATGTCATAATTGTGATAGCTAATATATTGTTATGTTTTCTTATATACGCAACAATGACCGGGATAAAATATATTGCAAGCGTAATAAAAATCCAAGATAATATAAAAAGCAAAAATATGATTATTAATAAATCACTCGGGCTCATTTTTTTCGATTATATCCTTTCTGTTTGTCCGTAAATAAATTATATCTTTTGTTTGATTTAAACGCAATAGCTCTACATGTCAATCTCGCCCATCAAAGCACCGGCGAGCATTCCAAGGCCTGCCGTTGGTTTTGTTATGAACGTTACACAGCCAAAATCGTTGGGGTTATTGTCTTTTTGCATTGTTTCACATCCGGCAATATCGACCGTTACTGTGTCGTTTGGAGATTTTTTCGGGCAAACGTCATAATTTGAGCCCTTGCAAGCTTCACAAGTTTCTGATGTCACGCAGCTTGAATGCAATCTAAAGCCGTTATCCGAACATTGTTTTTTTGAGAAAAAGCCCATCCCGCCATATGCCATACAATCTGCCTGCATTGTGGATAGGGAGGTTCCGACGACTTTTGTTCTGGATTCTTCTTCGCCTTCTTCAATCGGCACAAAAATGTCATAAGAAAAAATAGTGCCGTCGGTTAAAAAGTTGTTTGTTTTTCTGGTGCCCGCAGGCGTAAAGCCATCATAGCAATAGGGGTGTTTTTTTGTGCCGTTATATAAATCATAGGTTTTTGTTTGATCGTCAGGGTCATAAAATGTTTCTTTATTACAATCCACGCCAAGCACGATACCTTCATAATTTCCTTCTTTGAAGATTCTTAGGGGGAATCTGTCGACACCAAGCTTATTTGCACCTTTTTGGCCGTCAATATCAATTACGATATTTTTAAAATAAAAATCAGCTTTATCAAAAGGCGAAATCCAGCTTGAAGCAAGACCTTGAACAGTGACACCATTTGCCATTGTGATATTAACAGCATCTTTATCAGCGGCAAGCGTGCTGCAATTCGGTTTTCCTTCGATAGAAAATACATCTGCAACATAAATACAGTATGGGTCAAGATTTGCTCCCACTGTCATATCATCCGACACCAATTCGCCATATTTTTCAATCAGATAAGCGTTTGCTCTTCCGAAATTTTTAATTGTTGCATAAACATAGATTTTTGCTTTGTTTTGATTCGGCTTAATTGTCGTCATGCCAATAACAGACACAATGATGATTATGATAAAAGCAACCATCATTTCAGCCATTGTCCAAGCTTTTTTCAGATTCATATTTTGACCTTTCTTTACTTCTTAAACTTTCCCGTAATTTCAACAGCGCAGGGAAATTCGTGGTAGCATGATTTCATCCAATACATTTTTTTCATTTCGCAATAATCATCCGCCCCGATTAACTCAGCGCCATAGCCCAAGCAATCCGCCCTCAAAAGCGACACGTTTCTGTTTAATACTTTCGATTTTCCGGATTTTCCGCCGACTTGAATTATATCAAAACCAATCGGAAAATTTGTGTCTAAAAAATCAATATCCACGCCGCTTTGGCATATTTTTGCATAGGGGATGCCATAATCATTATAGTCTGAAATTTTGCAATTAACCGGTGTGACAAGTCCGCCGAGTCTCCCTGTTGAATAGATTCGAAGCGGCAATCTATCTATACCCATCGTGTTTTCGCCTTTTGAGCCGTCAACATCAATGAAAAACTCTTTCACAAGCGTCCCTTCAAATTTAAAAGGAGCTCGTTCCATCCCATATAGGACGATTCCTCTGTTTTTAAATGTAAATGTTTCGCTATAGCCTGTTTTATCGTTAGTGTGGCATATACCGCCATTTAGAGAATATTTTTTTACCAAAAGTTCACAAAATTCATCTTCACTGTCGATTGTTCCGGATTTATTTTGTTTATAAATATAGCCGTGGGTTTTATAAAATTGCGTCAATTCATCTTGCAAAAGCATATAAACATATCTTGAATTTCTTTCATATCTTCTTTCTTCCGGTTTATAGACATTGAAATATATCCAAAAAGCCCACCATACAAACCCCACAAAAGCGCATATTCCGATAGCCCTTAATATGGCGGGCAAAATGTCTATTGTTTGTTGCTTTTTTTTCTTAGAATATTGAGGCACGTGTCATATCCTTCAAAATCAATGATATTGTTTATATTAAGCTTATTTGCTTTAACGTTTAAAACGGTTTTATTTTTTACCGTCAAAACTTCTGTACCATTTTCGATTGATGATAACACAGCTTTACTTCCAAGCGCATCATTCGGAACTATTAAATATTTTATATCTTTATAATTTATTGCATTTTTGAAATCTTTATTATTTTTATTTATTATTTTAGGGGCGATACTTAACCCTTGAGCAATGCAGGGGAAATAGGTTGAGCTTATCATTTCTGATGCCACTTTTTTATTTTCGATTTTTGTTGATATATCAATATCGAAAAATGCCGGGGCGTGTGCTGTGGGAATTAAAAATTCTTTTGCAATTAAATGAGATATAATAGCTTCCACTCCTCCAATCGGGTCAATTCCGGTGCCGTTTGAATAATTAATGTCCTCACTATCCTCATTAAAATTACAAACAACACCAATTGCCTCCACTCCTTTTTGGATGAGCTTTTTTGCCGCATCAAGCAGAGTGTGCGGGTTTTTTAAATTGCCGTAAGAAATATTATTTTCTATTTTTATCTCAACTCCGACGGGGCTATCAGTATATATAACATCTGTTATATTAATTCCTTGGACGATTTTAAGAGCGTTTATGGTGTTAAGGTGAACATTTAAGATTTCTTTTTTTATGCCGCAATCAAAAATAACCCCGATTCTATTTGTTTCATAGGGTTTTTTAGGGATAAAACCGATGTTGCCTTTAAAAAATTCATCAAACAAATATCCTTCAAGATAGCTCATATCGTAGTTTATTGCGCTTAATATTCCGCCGTTTACGGCGTTTGGGTTAATTATGCAATGAAAATATTTTGAAAATTCTCTTGCAATATATCCAAAATCCCCCGCATATCCTCCAATGTCAGCGCCGATTCCTGTGGGAATTGAAATAGCTATTATTTCTTTATCGTTTATTTTTTTTGGTGTCATTTTAATAACCTCGAACAATGGATAAAAACAATGTATCAAGCACGATTTTATCCGACAATTTAGCTCTTGATTGTTTTAGCGCAAGATTAATCAAATTTATATCGTTTGTTATTTTTTGATAAATGTTCTCGTTTTGAAGATTTTGCTTTAAGATGTCTTTTAAATATTCAAGAAATTTATCCAAAAAAGCGCATAGAGGCATTTGGTTTTCTTTAATATATTTTTGAATTTCATCGGATAAATTTAATCCCGTTTTATAATCGAGATTAAAATAATTGCCAAACAAATTTTTTATGTCGCTGTAATCGAGTTTTTGAGGGTCGCCGCTCAATTTAAAAACCTGGCTTCTTGAAACAATTGTTGATAAAATATTTTCTTTCGATTTTGTTAAAAAAATGAACGTGACCTTGTTTGGCGGCTCTTCTATTGATTTTAAAAGAGCATTTGGGGTTGTCGGGTGAAATGTATCAAAATTTAAGGGCTGAATTGAATAGTTGATGTTTGTTTGATAATTCAGCGTCCTAAAGTCATTCAATTCGTTTTCATCATAACAGTAATCACTTGAAGAAAAGAATATAAAAAATCTGTGGTAATCGCAGGATAATAGAAGCGATTTTTCAATTTCTCGCGCTTGCTTAGATGATATTACGGTTTTTGTTTCATCATCATCTCCCTTAAAATGAATTTGAGAAACGTTATTTACGGCAGGATGGGAAAATGACCTAATCCATCTGCAATTGATACAGTCGCAGTTTTGGCTTTTGTCGCCCGTACAATTTAGAATCCTTGCCAATTCAAGTGAAAAAAGATATTGGCTTATTGTATCCGCGCCTTCAAAAATTATCGATTGAGGGAAAGTTCTTTTGTTTTCAAAAACAAATTCGAGCAAATTTGAAAAATAATTTGCACTAAAAGGAAATTTTTGTTTGAAAAGATTATTCAGCATTTCTATATTCTTCCCCCAAATCCTCCAAAGAAAGCCATCTCATAGCCGCAAACAGGGTCTTTTATCGTACCTGTTTTAAGGTTATATTCCATAGCGGTTAGGTTAATTTTAAGATTAATTAAATCATCGAGAGATATTTTTGAGACTTTTTGAATATTTTTTCTTACGATAAATTCATTTTGATTGAGCTTCATTGCTATATCGAAGCTCGACATATCTTTTGAATATAGTTTTATTTTAACTAAATTTGATATTGTAGTTTGCAAAAACGCTAAAGAGGGCAGATAGTGTTCTTTTTGCAAAATTTCATTTAAAAGATTAATCGCTTGGGACCATTTTTTTTCTATTATTAAATCCGCAAGATTAAAAATATCATAGTTTGATGAGACGACTTTTTCGATTGTTTGTTTTGTTACGATGTTATTTGGATGTGTATAAAGTTTTAATTTTTCAAGCTGGGTGTTAATATCTCTCAATGATGTTCCTATCGTTTGGATTAAAAAACTTATTGAAGAATTGTCGATTTTGAGGTTTAATTCTTGTGCAAAAGATTTTACAACGGGAATGAGCTTATTTTCTTCATAACTTTTATAAGAAGGAAATTCTATTGGTTTTGTAATTTTAATTAATTCTTTATAGATTTTTTTTCTTGAATCGGGTTTTTTCTTTTCGCCTCTGGGCGTCGGGCAAACAAGGATTATATGGATATTATCCGACACATTATTAAAAGCTTCGATTAATTGAGCGTTTTGTTTGTCGTCGAGTTTTTGATTTGACCTTGAATCAAGAAAATATTTTTGGCATTTTATCAAGATAACTTTTTCCCCGAAAATCATCGCGTTTGTCTTTAAAAGTTCACAAAACACCGATAAAGGAGGGTTATCAACACTCAAATAATTAAGTTCGTTGATACCCTCATTTAATATTTCCTGTTTCAATTTATTGACGTGGCGCTCGATTAAAAAATCCTCATCGCCCCACAAAAAATCTATCGGCATATTTATCCTAAAAAATATAGTCTAACTGTTTATTAATAAGCTTGCGCCAATGACGCCTGCGGTGTTTGCCAGTTGCGCGGGTACTATTTCAACACTCGACGCTTGAATGGGCATTGCTCTATCCAGAATTGTCTTTCTGATTGGGTCAAGCAAAATTTCACCCGCATCCGCTACTCCTCCTCCGATTATTATCTTTTGAGGATTTAATAGGTTTACCACGGAAGATAAACCAACGCCGATTATTTTTCCGATTTGTTTAAATATTTGAATAGAGACGCTGTCGCCTTGAAGCGCTGCTTGAGCAACAATATAAGGAGTGATTATTCCGTCATTTGCCATTTCTTTATATTTTGCCGATTTTCCGCCTTTAATATATTCTTTTGCTAATGCAACTATAGCGGGCCCCGAGGCATAGGCTTCAAAACACCCGTAGTCTCCGCATCCGCATAACGGCCCATCATTGAGGCTCATTTTAATGTGTCCGATTTCGCCTGCGGCGTTGGCACATCCACGGACAATTTTACCGTTTAATATGATACCCGAGCCGATTCCCGTTCCTACCGTTATACAGATAAGATTTTCGCAATTTTTCCCTGCGCCAAAATTCAGCTCAGCTAACGCTGCACATCTTACATCGTTATCTAATCTTGTTGGAATTGAAAATTCATCTTCAATAATTTTTGCAAGAGGAATATTGACCCAGCCCGGGATATTGGGGAGATTTTTTACAATTCCTTCTTTATAATCAATTTGCCCGGGCAATCCAAAGCCAATCGCTTCAAGAGTCTTAGAATCTATATTCGTTTGAGCGATAAGTTCTTTTATTGCCTGTTTTATATTGTTAATTCCTGCTTCATAACCTAATTCGGCATGGGTTGGAATTGTGTTTGAATATACAATCTTGCCTTCAAAATCGACAAGCGCAATTTTTATGTTTGTTCCTCCGATATCAACACCTATTCTATACTTTTTCATTCTTCCTCCTTTAAAAAATAATATAGAAAAATTTTAGCATAAAAATAATATTAATTTAATTATTGTCTTGAATTATTTTGTCCTCTAAATACGGCTTCAATTCAAAATCTAATTTTTCGATTTTTGTATTTTGATAATTTATCTTATAAGCACAATCCGACGATATTAAAATAAGATTTGTTATATCAACAACAACTTCATCAATATCATAAAAACACTTATAAAAAAGCTTCGTTGAACATAGCCCGTTATAAATATCGATATTTTTAAAATATTTTTTATAGTTTTTAAGAAGCGATAGGATGAATTTATTTTTCTTGTTAAAAACATCAATTGAAGATGGGAGGTTTGAAACAAACATGCCGGATTTTTTAAGATGTTTTTTAATCAAATTCAGATATTCTATGTTTGTAAATCTTTCATCTATTCCATAGTTATTTGCAACATCAACTACAATAAGGTCATATTTTTTCTTTGAGGTTTTAAGGTATATTATCGCATCTTGAAGATGAAAATTTGTTTTTTTGCTTAGTTTAAAATTAAAATATTCTTTTGCAATTTCAAGGATATTTTCTTCAATATCAACAACATCGATTCTTTTTAATTTTTGAAATATTTTTTCATACTGATTAATTATAATACCGCTGCCGAGGCCCACAAACAAAATGTCTTCGATATTTTCATTCATCAAATAAGGAATCAAAAAATAATTTATGTAAGGCAGATTTCCTTTATAATTTTTTGTATTAATTATTCCCGCTTGATTGGTATCAAGGTATTTTAAAAACCTCCCGACAGCACTTTTAACGATTTTAATATCATGGAAATTTGATTTAATTTCAGCTAATACTTCTTCTTTTGCTTCATTTTGATACATCTTTTTTAAAAGAGAAGGATTTGGCTTATGGATTTGAACGTCGCTTGGAATTATTTCCATTATATTTTATTATCCTTTCAAACCAAACACGGGAGGAGTTTGGATATAATTTGCTTTTAGGTTCATAAAATTAAATTCATCTTTGTTTTTTGAATTTTGATATTTTTCTTTCGCAAGCGAAATCATCGTTATTGCGATGTTTTTATTCTCATTTTCATAGCATAGAGCGCCTTTAACATATTTTAAAGAATTCAAATCACATAGAATCTCATCAAACTGTTCTTTTTTAATATATTTTTCAAGCTCATTTTTATAGATTAATTTAATTTCGCTAACGCTAAATCTATCGCCTTCATCTTGCTTTTGCGAAATAAAAAACATATCGCGTCGAGCATCCAATAAAAGATATTTTTTATTATAGGTATTTAATAGTATTTGAGCGGTGTTTAAAGGAACGCAAGGGATATTAAGTTCAGCCGATATAGTTTTGGCTATACTTAGCGCAACACGAATCCCGGTGAAGCTTCCGGGGCCGATGTTTGTTGTGATTAAATCAAGGTCATTTAAGGTGATATTATTTTTCTTTAAAATTTCATTTAATGATTTAATTAAATATAAGCTGTGGTAGTTTTTTTCGTCGCTTTTTATGATTTTATCGGTTATTTTATTATCTGAAAAAAGCGCCAAATATGATTTATCTAATGCCGCGCAAAGAGCTAAAATATTCATTTTTGTTCCCCTTCGGAAAGATTTTTTTTGAGATTTTGAATGAATTTATCGTTTTTTTTATCGTTTGAAATAAATTCAAAATATCTTATGTCAATATTGTCCTTATCGTATGAAACATTAATGTTTAAAACATCGTTTGGTATTTCGTTATTTGCAAATTGTGCCCATTCAACAAAAGTCAAAAAGCCGTCTTTGGAATATTCCCTAATTTCGCTCACTATTGATTTAAGGGGCGAATTTTCAAGCCTGTAAAAATCAAAGTGACAAATTTTAAATTTATCGGATTTATATTCGTTTAATATGACAAAGCTTGGGCTTGTGATTTTTTCTTTAACGTCTAAAAATTGCAAAATATATCTGATAAATTGCGTTTTTCCGACACCAATATCGCCTATTAACGTCACAAAAAGCCCTTCGTCGTCAAGAGAATTTTTAAATGCAAGCGCAAGTTTTTTCGTATCATCGAGCGATTCTACTTTTACTTTAAGGATTTCATTCATAGTTAAATTTTATATTAAAAAAATGTAAATTAATGTAAACAATTAAAGAACTTTCTAAAGTTTTTTCTAAAGATTGAGCTTGCGTGTGTCGATATAAATAATGAGGTTAGTACAGTTAAGGATGAAAGTTATATGAATTACGAAAATGAATTAGAATTATGCGAATACAATCCGATAAGCGTTGCGTATCAAAATGAATTAAAAGCATTGGCTAAAATTATTGAAGCACCTGCTATGAGCCTGTTTCAAAGACTTATGAAAAAGATTATTGTAGCTCATTCTACAACTGTTTAAAGGGAATTAAAAATAAAAAATAGGGGTCGAAATTTTATTCGACCCCTTGTTGTATGTAAATAACAAGGGGCCTAAAAAATCTTTTTGACCCCTTGTTAAATAAAAATTTATAATTATTTCAATTAAAATAAAAAGCCCTGTTTTTTGACGTTTTGTTTATGGAATTCGCCCCCTGCGCAAACAATTTCTATTACTTTTAGTAAAAATTCCCTCGGCGCATCGAGCTGGCTTATATATAATTCCTGATTGTCTTTGTGGCGAATTGTCATAACCGAGCCTTGGTTTTTTTCGCTCGGAACATACAGTGAAGCTATCTCATTTTCAAGCAAAATGTCCATTTGCTTTTCATAGTCATCATCTTCTTTAATTATCGTTGTAAAGTCTCCGTTTATTGCAAATATTCTTCCGCAAAACATAGGTGAACCGTTCTTTTGAGGAAGA
This sequence comes from Candidatus Gastranaerophilales bacterium, assembly GCA_947624685.1. Taxonomy (GTDB): domain Bacteria; phylum Cyanobacteriota; class Vampirovibrionia; order Gastranaerophilales; family Gastranaerophilaceae; genus RUG14156. Next base: position 10,465 of record CANQLJ010000036.1, read on the forward strand.
GCTTTGGGGGAATTGTTAAATCTGCATGTAAAGCTTATTTTATGCCACAAAATTTCAACAATCGCCAATGTCCTTGTCGAATCGATTGTACATGTGACGTTTTGGACGGGAACATTTCTTATATTGAGCGATTGCTTTAAGTATTCCAAGACCACGGAAAGGTTTTCCAAAATCTTAGAGAACATATCGTTAGTGTTAAGAGTTGCTTGATGAAATTCGATAAATTGCTTATACATATAAACCGCAACAAGCCCGGCTCTCTGCTGAACTACCGAGGACTTTTGCACTCTTAACTCAAGATTATCAAGACTGTCGAAATTGTTTTGCAATTTAAACTAATTCCTTATTTTGGGGATATATCCAAAATGATAATACAACAAAGGGGAAATATTTGATACAATAATATAATTTTTCTTTACAAAATTACATACAAAATTCATCTTATTTTTTTATATTGTAATAATATTTATGATTTTAGCTGAAAAAAGAGCGCTTTAATTTTTCTTAAGCGCTCTTTTGGTATTTTAAATAATTATCCTCACTACTTCTTTTTTAATTATTTTATTTTACGACAAATATTCTTTTAGATATTGCGTTTCTTTTGATTTTCGAAGCTTTTTTAACCCTTCCATTTCAATTTGTCTTATTCTTTCTTTTGAAAATCCCAAAATATTTCCCAATTCTTCCAATGTCTTTGTTTTTCTGTTTTTCAAACCAAAACGATTTAAAATAATGAATCTTTCTCTGTCGTTTAAGATTTTTAAAGATGAGAGCATGTCTTTTTTAAAATCTATTTTTTCGATTCTGTGGTTTGGTGCGTTTTCTAAATTATCAGAAATATAATCTTCCAAGGATAAATCCTGCGCAATCGGAGTATCAAAGCTTATGGGTTCTTTTATAATTGAATCTTTTATCATTTTAATCTTCTTTTCGCTTGTTTTTAAATATTGCGATAATTCACTGTCATTGGGTTCTCTGCCTAAATCCACGCTTAATTTAACGATTGCTCTTTTAAGATTTCTTATTTTATCTCCCATATGAACGGGGATTCTAATCGAGCGCGAGTTATTTGCAATCGCTCGAATTATTGTCTGTTTTATCCACCAAGTTGCATAAGTTGAAAATTTAAACCCTTTTTTATAATCAAACCGCTCCGCAGCTTTAATGAGCCCTAAAGAGCCTTCCTGGACTAAATCCATAAACAAAATCCCCTGACCTATATATTTTTTAGCTATTGATATTACAAGCCTTAAATTTGCCTGAATGAGCTTCTTTTTAGCAATAAGCGATTCATGGTCACTTCCTTCTTTAATTTGTTTTCCGATTGTTAGCTCCTCCTCCTTTTTTAACAGCTTAATTCGACTAACGTCTTTTAGATACATCTGCAAAACTTCATCTTTATTTGCTATAACATTAAATGTTTTAATCTCTTCCTGTTCATTGTCATTTGGCTCAGGTATATCAACAAAACTTAAATTATCCCCAACTTCAATTTCCATTCCTTAACTCCTAAAATATAATAAAATTGTATTTACACTTTTAATAAAAATGACGAAACAAAATTTAAAATGTTCCAAATAAATTTGATAAATTATCATAGCTAAATTGTTGCGAAATGTTAATTCTTTTAATAAAATTGTCAATACATAATCTTCAGTCGGTTTATCTTTTTGTAGGAAAGTTTAAAAAATAAAAAAATAAAAAATAAAAGATAAAGTAAGGGTATGAAAATTTCGTTTGGAAATAATTATAATAATTTTGACAGAAATTTATATCACAACAATGGTATAAATAAAAATGGCGATATTTATCACCGCCAAAAAACCCAAACAATTACAAGAGACCAAAAATATTCTTATTATTACAAACAAAACCCCCAAACCGCTCAACACGATACTTTAAAAAGAACCCCGCAAAATTACGGATACAACCGTCAAAAAAACTTAAACTATCCTTCAAAAAGCCCTGAGATACGCTATATTTATGGCCCATACCCTAATTCAAATTTATATCCGGCTAATAAAAATGTTTCAAAAAACATAAAAAAAATCCTCTCAACGCTTTTAGCACTTGGCGCAATAACCACCATTGGCGCGGGCGTAAAATCTTGTGACGATGAACCAATCAGCTATTCAAGCGAAAGCCAAACAAACGAATATGACCAGGGTGATTTTAACTTTGATAGCATAAATGAAGATATGTTCTATGATGAAGAAGCCCTAAAATCCGACTACGATCCTTATGAAACGGCGATTTTCTATAACCGCGACGAAAAAACCCAAGAACAAGACAAACTAAAAAAAGCGCAAGAATTCTTTTCGTCTGTTAAAATCGAGCTAAACGACTATCAAAAAGAGCAAATGGAAGATTTTAAAGACATTTGGACAAAAAATTATCAAATATATTATGAACTTGAAAACGAAACAGGGGTGCCGGCTGAACTCATTGCGGCAATTCATTTTAGAGAAGGTAAAGGAAAATTTGACAAATATCTCCATAACGGTGACCCTTTAGGCCAAGCAACAAACGTATATACAGGCAAAATTTATTATGAAGATTGGAAAGAAGCGGCACTCGACGCTTTAAAAAACTATGGAGGCGACCCTGATAAAATCATCCGAGGCGACTATCAAACCTATCTTGACTACGCAGAAAGCTACAATGGGCTTGGGTACAGAGATTTTAACATAAATAGCCCCTATATTTGGTCGGGAACCGAAAAATACAATAGCGGCGTATATGAATACGGCTGTTTTAATCCAAACAAAACAGATACCGAAATAGGCGTCTATGCACTTTTAGGAGAGCTTGTTTTGTTGAATTTGAGCATGAATTAATTGTAAACTTTTGTAAAAAATATTAAAGTCTTATTTTATTTAATCCGATTATTTCTCTATACAGGAAGGAATATTCTTGCTATGGAAAATAAAGTAAATACGGATTATGGCTATAAAGTAGGTTCTCAATATAGCAATAACGCATCCGCTTCATCTCAAAGAGCGGATAATGAAGCTATATTTAATACACCCGGCTCAAATAATGCTAATAATACAAAAGATACCGCTATTGTAAACGATATTTTAGATGAAGAAGACGAAAAAGTCATAAGCGAATATGAAAAATTCGCCCAAGAACAAATAAACAACAACGCCAAAAGAAAATCATACGATAGAGATGTAAATAATATTTTAAACGAACTTTATTTGAATAGAACCGCCATAAAAGCAATTGATATTGACGGGGACGGCCGTTTAAACGACTATGAAAAAATGTTTTTTGAAAAATTTGCTTCTTCATATTGCAAAAATAACGATGAATTGAGCCTTGAAGGCTTAAAAGAAGTTAGAAAATCAATCTATAACGGAAAATTTTCCTATAGCGCAGTTATAGACAGGTACTATGAAAAAAACGGCGTTCAAAATAATAGTGAAGTCAACAAAGATACAACGGCAAAAATCGACTATGACATTAAAAAACAATATTTTTCCAATGCTTTGATGAATGACACAAATTTTACAGACGACTTTAAAATAAGAACAAACAACTGTTTAGCGCAAATCGAACAAGTTCAAAATGAAATGAGTACGCAAATAAATGAGCTAAATGATTTATATAGCCAAATTTCAAACATACAAGATACAATTGAAAACTATAACAGCCAAATACTTTCTTTGCAAGGCGAAATTTCGGTTTTGACGCATGATTACACCGATATTGATGAAATTCAAATTTCATATCTTGAAGGCCAGGTCGATATTACAAAAGGTCTTATTGAAGCTCAAAAAGGCAATATCGATATACTTATGGGCGAAATTTCAAAGAAAAACGCAGCTATCGAAGCTAATATGGGAAAAATGGAAGGCCTAAACAGCGAAAAAACAAACATTGAAAACGAAATAAATTCCAAAGGAAACGACACAACAAAAGCAAAATTAAGCGCATATAACGAAGCACAAAAGTTGATAGAATCAATAAACAACGAATATTTATCTCAAATAAACCAATTAAACAATAATATAAATCAAACAGAATCTTCAAATAGTATAAATAACACAAACAACGTCTTTAAAAGCGAATCATTTAATACCGAAGATGTTCAATTAATATCAAACAGCGATTTTCAAGGAGTCTTTAAAAATTCCAGAATGAAAGATGGGGTCTTTAAAGATAAAGGCACTTATATTGAAGATTTATGCGAAAAATATGATATTGACCCTTATTTGGTTTGTGCAATTATGGCACAGGAATCAGGCTGGGGCACGACGGATTCTGTCGTATATTCCAATAACCCGGGCGGCTATATGGACGCAAACACAAACTATCAAACCGTAAAATATTTTAATACGCTTGATGAAGGAATTGAAGCGGTCATAAAAAATCTTTCAAATAACTATATCAAACAAGGTTTAACAACGATTCAATCCATCGGAAACAAATATTGCCCGATTGGCGTCGGCAACGACCCTTATGGCTTAAACAAGTATTGGGTCGGTAATGTAACTGATTTTTATAATGAATTAACGGGCAAAAATGTAGATAAAGATACAATTCTTGCTTGATAATAATCTTTACATATTGCTTTACATATTGTTTCTTTTTTAAAAATTTAATGTTAGAATAGTTTTGTGGTCTATCCACGCTAGTTTAATAAAATGAAACTAGGACGCACAATTTTGTTGCGTTCTTGTTTTTTATAAGGGTAAATTCGTGAAAGACTTTAATAAAAAAGAAATAATGAAAACCATAACTCCCGTTGTTGAAAATACGGCGATGAGATATGGTTTAATCCCGATTGAAATAACGCTTGAAAAAGAAAATAACAAATGGTTTTTAAGAATCTTTATCTTTAACCCCAAACAAAGCGTCTCTCATAAAGATTGCGAAAACATTTCAAGAAGCCTTGGCGATATGCTCGATGAATTAATTCCTTTTAAATACTATTTAGAAGTATCTTCCCCCGGGTTAGACAGGAAATTTAAAGACAATCGCGAATATATAATATTTAAAGGGCATGATGTAATAATCAAATTAAAAAACAAAATCGAAGGGCTTGAAATAGAAGGAAAAACGCTCAGCGCCAAATTAATCGACTATAGCGAAAACTCAAACATAAAAGTATTATTTGACGAAAAAGAAATTATAATTCCCTTAGAAAACATTCACTCGACGAGGTTGAACGACAAAATCGAAATTAATAAAATAAAGGAGAATAAATATGATTAAAATCGGAACGACACTATTTGAAGTGGCAGAACAATTTGAGCGCGAAAAAGGTATCTCAAAAGATGTCTTAATCAGTTCACTTTGTGACGCGCTTGTTGCCGCTTATAAAAAACATATCAAAGATAAAGATGCAGCAAACGTCGAAGCAATCTTAGACGAACAAGCGGGCGAAATCGGCGTATTTAGAACAAAAGTCGTCGTAAATGAAGTTCAAGACGAAAACTTGGAAATTTCATTGACGGATGCTAAAGAAATCGATGAAGACGTTGAACTTGATGATGAAGTTAAAATCGAAGTAACACCCGAAAACTTTGGCCGCGTTGCGGCACAAAGTGCAAAACAAGTCATCACTCAAAGAATCAGAGAAGCTGAGCGAAAACTTGTTTTAGATGAATTTATGGCTAAAAAAGGCACATTAATCACAGGTATCATCCAAAGAAGAACCGATAGAGCAGTAATCGTAAATATCGGAAAAACCGATGCCATTATGCCAAGCCGCGAACAAATCCCGGGCGAATATTATAAACCCGGAAATCGTATCAGAGTGTTTGTATTAGATGTTAAAGAAACATCAAAACTCCCTCAAGTAATCGTTTCTCAAGCACATGCCGAAATTGTTCGCGAATTATTCGAACTTGAAGTCCCTGAAATTGAAGACGGTATCGTTGAAATTAAATCAATTGCGCGCGAAGCAGGCTTTAGAACAAAACTTGCCGTTTGGTCTAACGATCCTTCGGTTGATTCTGTCGGCGCTTGCATAGGCCCCAGAGGTACAAGAATCCAAACAATCGTGAGTGAATTAAAAAATGAAAAAATTGATATTGTAAGATACTCTGAAGACCCTGTTGAATATATCGTAAACGCTTTAAGCCCTGCTCGAATCATTTCCGTTGATATTTTAGCGGACGAAGAAGACAGACACGAAGCTTTTGTCATTGTTCCCGATGATCAATTATCCCTTGCAATCGGAAAAGAAGGCCAAAACGTACGCCTTGCGCATCGTTTGACAAATTGGAAAATAGATATTAAATCTCAAAGCCAGGCTCGAGAAATTGAAAACAGAGCAAACATCGAATTCCAAGACGATGACGACGACAATCAAGACTATAGTGAAGAAGATTATAGCGAAGATATGCAAGAGTCGATTGACGAAATCGCAACTGAAGCACAGCAAGAAACAAACCAAATGGCGCTTGATAGCGAAGATAATGAGTTTGAAGATGATGATGCTTCAAGTGAAAGCCAAGAAGAACAAGAAGAAGAAACACAAGAAGTATAGGTGATAAATAAATTAAGCTCCAAAAATAATTTTGGAGCTTAATTATCAAAAAAGGTGGAAAAAATGCTCAAAGGCCCGTTTTTATCAAAAGATTTTATCGGTGCAAACCCAAACTATGAAACATCAAAAATAGTTTTGTTGGGCGAACCCTACGATTGTACATGTTCTAATCGCGCGGGAACCCGCTTTGGCCCCCAGGCGATGAGACTGGAAAGTGTCGGAATTGAAGTATATTCAAAATATTTTGATAAAAATATGGATGAAACGATGTTTTTTGATGCCGGGGACTTGGAATACCCTTTCGGAAACGCTCAAAAAATGCTCGATATAACGGAAAGTAACGTTGATTGTATTTATAACGACGGAAAAAAGCTTCTGGCTCTCGGCGGAGAACACCTTGTAACTTTAGCTAACGTTAAATCCGTTTTAAAAAAATATGATAATTTAGCGCTCATTCAATTTGACGCTCATTGCGATTTAAGAAAACAGTATCTGGGTGAAACCCTCACTCATAGCGGTGTGATGTATAGAATTGCTCAATTAATCGGCTATCAAAATATCGCTCAAATCGGCCTTCGAAGCGGCGAGAAGGAAGAATTTGAAACGGCAAAAAAATATAATACATTAGTTAAAGAAAAACAGCAGCTCGACAGATTCAAAGACAAAAATATATTTTTAACAATCGACCTTGATGTGTTAGACCCAAGCCTTATGAGCGGTGTGGGAACTCCGGAAGCGGGCGGGTTGAATTATCTTGAATTTATGGAGTGGCTAAAGTATTTAAAAGATTTTAATATCGTAGGAATTGATATAATGGAGCTTGCTCCCGATATTGACATTACAAAAACTTCTACTGCCACAGCTTGCAAGATTGTCCGAGAAGCCTTAATGTTACTATAGAGGG
>CANQLJ010000037.1 GCA_947624685.1 Candidatus Gastranaerophilales bacterium
GGGGGGCAGTATGTGCCTTTGCATGTGCCCTGCGCAATAAAAAATAAAGGCAAAAATAAGGCTGCAAAAAATAAGACTACAAAAATAAGGCTGCAAGCGTCCTAAAAAATTTTGAGGGTTAAAACTTGCAGCCTTTATAATTAAAACTAAATATTTTTACACATTCACCTTTTGGCTTTTGTCGCTGTATGTCGTGTGCAAAAGTTCATGGGCTTTATGGGAGCCGGGTTTTTCAAGACATTCGTTATATAGTTTTATAATGTCGGGGTTTTCGTGGCAATTTCTGTATTTTAACCCTTTATCTTCGCTATATAAGCCTTGGGCTCTTTTTTCTCTGATTTCAATATTTTTGCAAGAGCTTGGTTGTCCGCCGCCGTTGATGCAGCCGCCGGGGCATGCCATAACTTCAAGCATTTGAAAATCGGCTTTGCCTTTCTTTACTTCCCTAACAGCGTTTTCTGCTTCAGCAAGAGTTGAAACAACTCTGATTTTAATTTGTTTTCCGTTTATTTCAACACTTGCTTCTTTAGAGCGTGCTTTTTCATCAACCCCTCTTAACGGTACAACATCAAGATTATCGAGGTTCTTACCTGTTACAATGTTATATGCCGTTCTGAGGGCAGCCTCAGCGACACCTCCCGATGCGCCAAAGATTGTTCCGCCGCCAGAGTATTGACCAAAGGGCGAATCGGCTTCGCTTTCTTCGATATTATTAAAATCAATTCCCTGTTGTTTAATCATTTTAGCTAATTCATAAGTTGTTAAAACAAAATCGGTTTGACCTTTAAGTTCTTCTCTTTGTGCTTCATATTTCTTTGCCGTGCAAGGCATAATTGAAATTACTTTAATTTGGTCTTTGTTTATTCCTTCATAATATTTCGGAACAAATTCTTTAGCGACTGCTGAAAGCATTCCTTGAGGCGATTTTGCGCTTGAAAGATGATTTAACATATCGGGATGATTTAATTCCATATATCTGACCCACGCAGGACAGCAGGAAGTAAATATAGGAAGATTTTCACCCTTTGTTAAACGTTCGACAAATTCGCTTGCTTCTTCCATAATGGTTAAGTCGGCCGAGAAATTTGTATCAAAAATTAAATCAAAACCTAATTTTCTGCAAGCACTATAGATTTTTTTGATACTGTTTTCGCCCGAGGATAAATTAAACATTTCCCCCAGTGCCACACGAACGGAAGGTGCAATTTGAACTATTGTTTTAATTTCTTTGTTATTAATGAGCTCATATACATCATCAATATTTGATTTGATGGTTAAGGCTCCCGTTGGACACACTGCAGCACATTGACCGCAATTTACGCAATCAACATCTTTTAGGGGTTTCCCTGCTATCGGTTGAACTTTTGTGTTTGAACCTCTGCCATTGAAGCCTAAGACTCCGATTCCCTGATATTCGCTGCACGCTCTAACGCACGCTCCGCAAAGGATACATTTATTTACGTCTCGAACAATCGAGGGGCCTGATGAGTCAATCGGCGTAAATTCTTCTTCTTTAACTTTGACATAAGGAATATCGGAAATTCCATATTCCATAGCATATCTTTGAAGATCGCATGAACCTGATTTGGAGCAGGTTGTGCATTCTCTGTCGTGATGAGCCAACAGAAGCTCTAAAATTGCTTTTCTTAATTTTCTGACACTTTGGCTGTTTGTGTAGATTTTGAGTCCTTCACGAGGCGGCATTGTGCAGGAAGCCTGTAAGCCTCTTCCTTCAACTTCAACGATACACATTCTGCAAGCGCCAAATTGAGTTAAATCTTTGCGATAACAAAAATGCGGAATCTCGATGCCTGCTTTTTTGGCAACTTCAAGGACATTTTTTTCATCATCAAATTCAACTTCAATATCATTTATAAAAAGTGTTTTTTTGTCTGCCATTTTCCAGTTTTCCCTTTTTAAAATTAAAATTTCATCTTTTTTGTTTTTATTACTCAACCGAAATTGCACCAAATGCGCAATTTTGTTTACAAGCTCCGCATTTAATACATTTTGAGTTGTCTATCGTGTGCGGTTCTTTAACGTTGCCTGTGATTGCTCCAACGGGGCAATTGCGAGCACATTTTGTGCAGCCTTTACATAAATCAGCGTTGATTTTATATTTCTTCAAAGCCGTACAAACGCCTGCGGGGCATTTTTTATCTTTGATGTGTGCAATATATTCGTCTCTAAAATATTTTAAGGTTGATAGTACAGGGTTTGGCGCCGATTTACCCAGACCGCATAAAGAACCTTGTTTAACAATGTGGGCAAGTTCTTCAAGTCTGTCTAAATCTTCCATTTCGCCTTCGCCACGAACGATTTTTTCTAGTATTGCAAGCATGTTTTTCGTTCCTTCTCTGCAAGGAACGCATTTTCCGCAGGATTCATTTTTTGTAAAGTTCATAAAGAATCTTGCAACTTCAACAATGCAGGTATCTTCGTTCATTACGACAAGACCGCCCGAGCCTACCATGGCACCGACTTTTGTTAATGAATCATAATCCATTGGCATATCAAGATGTTCTTCGGTTAAACAACCGCCCGAAGGGCCTCCGATTTGAACGGCTTTGAATTTTTTGCCGTTTCGAATACCGCCCCCTAAGTCAAATACGATTTGTCTTAATGTTGTATTCATCGGTACTTCAATAAGTCCCGTGTTATTTACTTCACCCGTTAAAGCAAAAGTTTTTGTGCCTTTTGAAGCTTCCGTACCCATTGAAGCAAACCATTTTGCACCGTTTAGGATGATTAGAGGAACATTGGCAAATGTTTCGACGTTATTTAATAATGTCGGGCGTTTAAATAATCCGCATTGAGCCATGTGAATGTTTTTGGGTCTCGGCATACCGCGTTCACCTTCAATTGAAGCGATAAGTGCTGAAGATTCACCGCAAACAAAAGCGCCGGCGCCTTCTCTGATATGAATTGTGAAATTAAAATCAGTTCCTAATACGTTCTTACCTAAGAAGCCTCTATTTTGAGCGTCGTCAATCGCTTTTTTAAGACGTTTAATAGCAAGAGGGTATTCGGCTCTGACATATATATAAGCTTCATCAGCGCCTACCGCAAAGCCTGCTATTGCCATACCTTCCAATAATTTATGGGGGTCGTCTTCCATAACGCTTCTATCCATAAATGCGCCGGGGTCGCCTTCGTCACCGTTGCAGATAACATAGGATTTTCCGCCTCTGTGGCCATAGACGCTTCTCCATTTTTTACCCGTCGGAAAGCCTCCGCCGCCTCTGCCTCTGAGGCCTGATTCTTCAATTTCTTTTATAACGTATTCAGGGTCGTTTATTTCCAATACCTTGCTTAATGCCGCATAAGCACCGACCGAGAGCGCTTCATCAAGGCTTTCGGGGTTAATGTGACCGCAATTTTTAAGAGCGGTTCTTGTTTGTTTTTTATAAAAATTAATTTCTTCATTATTTACAATCGGCTTATTTAGCGCAGGGTCAACGTATAAAAGTCTTTCAACCACGGTATCGTTTATAAAAGAATCATAAATTTCTTTTACATCTTCTTTTTTGACGTGAACATAGGTGATTTTTCTATCCGGAATTACAACCAAGACCCCTTGTTCACAAAAGCCGATACATCCTGTGGGGATTACGGACATTTTATCTTCTTTTCCCAAGGTGCCTACGTTTATTCCGAGTTTTTTAAATTCCTCAATTAATTCTAAAGCACCGTTTGCAATACAACCTGTCGAACAGCATACAAGGATTCTTCTTCCTTGTTGGTTGACAAGCTCTTGTGCTTTTTGTTTTTCTTCGTTAATGTTAATTTTTAATCCTGTACTCATAAACCTACTCATTTTCTTTTAATAGTGTATCAATAATTATTATAGCCGCTTCAGGTGTCATTTTCGGATAAACTTTTTCGTTTATCACAATAGCGGGTGCTATAGAACATGCACCAAGACAGCTTACCGTTTCAATTGAGAACATGCCGTTTGGTGTTGTCATTTTGCCTTTTTCCATGGGAAGTTTTTTTCTTATTGCTTCTAACACAGGCATCGAACCTCTAACGTGGCATGCCGTTCCATCGCAAACTTTGATTTCATATTTACCTTTAGGTTCCAAGCTAAACTGAGCATAAAAAGTAACAACTCCATAAACCGTTGCGGGAGAAAGCCCTTCAATGTTTTTGCCTATATAGCTTATTGCTTCTTGGGGCAAGTATCTATATATTGCTTGAACTTTTTGCAAAATTGTAATTAAATTTGTTTTGTTGTAATCATATTCCTTTAAAATTTCATCAATTTGCGAAAAATCGACTTTTGTTTTTAACTCGGTCATTATCCTCATTCCTTAAATATATGTCCAAATAATATTCTAATATAAATAAAATTATTTTCAAAGCTTTTAGTTTATTGTAACAAATCGGGCCGATATTTTTTTGTTATTTCATAAGACATTTGTTTTCTGTATTGTTCAATTTTTTGATGGTTTCCGCTCAATAATATTTCGGGTACTTTCATACCTTTATATTCCCTCGGTTTTGTATATTGAGGATATTCCAGACAGCCTTCCATTCCGTTGGAAAAGCTGTCATAGAGAGCGCAATTTGTTTTGCCTAAATAATTTTCAATATTTCTTGAAATTGAATCAATTAACACAAGCGCTCCTAATTCTCCGCCCGTTAAGATATAATCCCCGATTGAGATTTCTTTTGGCTTGAGCCCTAATCTTATTCTTTCATCAAACCCTTCATAGTGTCCGCAAAGAAGAATAATCTGGCTTTTTTGGGATAATTCAAGCGCCGTATTTTGGTTAAATTTTTCTCCTTTAGCGCTCAACATAATAAAAACGCAATCTTCTTTTTTTTCAATCGCTTCATAACAATCAAAAATCGGCTGACACATTAAAACCATCCCATCCCCTCCGCCATAGGGGATGTCATCGACTTTTTTGTGTTTATCAAGCGTATAGTCTCTGGGGTTATGAGTTTGAACGGTTATAATATTTCTTTCTATCGCTCTTTTTGTGATGGATTGCGAGCAATAGCTTTTTATAATATCGGGAAATAGTGTTATAACGTCATATATCAATTCAAAAGCCCCTCGATTGGTTTAACTGTGATTTTTTTGTTTTTAATATCAACATTGGGGAAAAATTCATCTACAAAAGGAACAAGACAAATTTTACCTATAAGATTTTTGATATTTAATAAATCCTGACTTCCGTTTGTGCTCACGGCGACGACTGACCCTATTTTTTCATTGTTAATATCATAAACATTGCAATTAATTAAATCGTTAATTAAATATTCGTTATTCTCGAGTTTTTGGATTGCATCCGATTTTAAAATAAAAATCCTTTGGCCCTTAAATGGAACAATGTCATTAATATTATCAATATCAAAGAATTTTACTATCGCAAAGTTTTTATGAAAACGCACTTTTTCGATTTTTAGTTCTTTTTTTGATTCATCATCTAACATATAGATAATTTTAGCGTTTTCAATTTGGTTTTTGTTGGAATAGCCAACTTTTGCTTCACCTCTGATTCCAAAAAAATTTGTAATTTTCCCAATTGTTATATAGTCGTTTTTATTCATTTTGATAATTCAATAACTTAATATTTTACTAATGACACTGTTTTAATATTTGAAGGAAGCTTTTGTCTTCCTTTTAAATCACATAGTTCAATTACAAACGCTAAACCCGCAACATTAGCTACACTTGAAATCAATTTTGCTGCCGCTTGAGCGGTTCCACCCGTGGCAAGAAGGTCATCAATAATTAAAACTCTGTCGCTTTTTTTAAGAGCGTCTTTATGAATTTCAATTTTATCTTTTCCATATTCAAGTTCATACTCTTGGCTTATAACTTCGGCAGGCAATTTGTTTGGTTTTCGAATGGGAATAAAGCCGCAATTTAATTTATAAGCTAACGGCATGCCAAAAATGAATCCTCGAGATTCGATTCCTGCGATATAGTCAATTTTTTCATCCTTAAATTGTTCATAAAGCTCATCTATCATTAATTTAAGAATAGTTTTATCCTTAAGAGCCGTTGTAATATCTCGAAAAAGAATTCCTTTTTTTGGGAAATCTTCAATTGCTCTAATTGAATCTTTAATTTTTTTAATATTTTCTTGGGTGCTTTCTTTGATATTTTCTTTGATGTTTTCTTTGATGTTTTCTTGGGTGCTTTCAGCCATTCTTAAATTCCTTTTATATAAAAACTAAATTTAACCACATAAACTATTTTATCAAAAAAATATAATATTAATAATTTCTTAACAAATTGCATTATAAAAAAATAGATTATAAAATATTGAATAATATATCAAGATAAATATCATTGGGTTATTAAGGAGTTTAAATTGACATTTGATATAGATGATTTTTTAATAAAATCTCATAAAGCACAAGCTTCCGACATTCATATAAATTGCAATAAACCGCCGTCATTAAGAATCAATGGCGAAATATATAAAATAGGTTCCGAAATTATCGAATACGGCGACATTGGAGCAATATTAAGAAAAACTCTGCCCGAAGAATATTCAAGAAGAATCGAAGAAATAAAAGACATTGACTATATCTATGAAATAAAAGGCGTTTCAAGATACAGGGTGAACTTTTGCAAAGACATATACCTTGGTAAATTCACCTTCAGAACAATTCCCTATAGAATAAAAACGCTTGAGGAGCTCGGTTTACCTCCCTTTTTAAAGGAATATACGACTTTTAATAACGGCATAGTTTTTATAACCGGAGCAACGGGATCGGGTAAATCCACAACACTGGCCAGTTTAATTGAAATAATTAATCAAAATTACAAAAAACACATAATCACAATCGAAGACCCGGTCGAATTTATCCATGAGGATAAAAAATCAATCGTCACTCAAAGAAGCCTTGATATTAACGTCAAAGACTTTAAGACAGGGATAAAATATGCCCTTAGGCAAGACCCCGATGTCATGCTCGTGGGTGAAATAAGAGATAAAGACACGCTTTTAAGTGCGATAGAAGCATCCGAAACGGGACATTTGGTCTTTTCGACACTTCATACCAACGGAACAGTCTCATCCATAAACAGATTAAAAGGTTTTATCGAAGAATCAAGCCAAAATCAGTTCATGAGGCGTCTTGCAAATTGCATAAGAGGAGTCGTCCATCAGATGCTTGTTCCAAGCGTTCATGACGGAAAGTTAGTCCCCGCGACGGAAATTTTAACTTTCACACCAACCGTTATTGACTATATCAAAAACGGCAAAATGGATGAAGTTTATTTGCTTATGGAAAGAAGCAAGCAACCCAACATCACCACAATGAATATGTCATTATTTGATTTATATCAAAAAGAAATAATTTCAAAAGACACGGCATTGACCTACAGTTTAGAAAAAGTATCAATGGATCAAATGATTAGAGGAATGTATGGAAACGGTGTATCCTCTGAAGAATCCATTTTGTAAATAGAATAATAAGTTAATTTTTAAAGGAGTAAAAATGGCGCCATTCCCGGAAGCAGAGATAATGACAATTAAAAGACTTGAAGTAGCTTTAAGAAAAGCGGATTTCAAGCTCTTAAAAGAAGGAGCATATAAGCTCCATGAAAAATTCCACGAAGGATTTCAATTTGAACATCTCGATTTATTAAAAGAAATATACGTCGAAATTACGGACAATCCTTCAATTCCCCAAGACACGGTCGCGATTTTGGCGCAGACAATAAATGACATAATTGCAAAACAAGACGTTGTTATATATAAAAAAGAAGAACCGAGCAATAATGCCGATATTCAAAATCCTCAAAAAGGCGTTGATGATAATATTAATAAACCTATAATTATCAACGAAGAAGAAAATGTGCAAAATGAAGATATTAAAGATGATATTGAAGATGCCCGAGATGCCGGTGATATTAGGGTTATTGAAGATGAACAAAATATTCGGGATGAGAAAAATATACAAAACGATGTTTCATCTGCCACCGAGGCGCCATTAAGGGATAATATTTTGGTTAATTCCAAAAAGCCCGAAAAATTAAGTGCGTTTGATGCTTTTAAGCCCGATAAAATCTATGATAAGGACGATAAGAACTATTCTTTTACTCCCGTTAAAAACCCGATTTATGATGAGATGTTTGATGATTCAACGCCAAAATTCATCATAAAAGATAATATAAACAGTAACATCACATTAACTCCCGATAAAATATTAAATAAAATAAATACAAATAATATAAACAGACCGGTGCAAAGCTACACAAACAACTATAACCACAACCTAAACCCCGGCTCAAATTACGCTCACGGCCGCAATAATAACAGTCATAACCATAATCACAACAAAATTCAATCAAATCAAACAAAAAATTCAGAAATAAAGTTTGGAAATAACGCTACACACCACTTTGAAGCGCAAAAACAAAACAGTAACAATGAAATTCAAAGACAAAATAAAGAAGTTGCAATATTCTACGGCCAAACCAATTCACTTGAAAAAGTCAGCAACATCATAAAATTAAGGCAAATTGTCTTAGATTCAAAAGAAAATCAGATTCATTTTGATGAATTTTTTTCGCTTCTGTCTGAGCTTAAGGCGCAGGTTAATTCTAATGTTGCGGAATTAAAAAATGTGTTGGAAAAATTAAAATCAAACAAAAATATCACAAACTTAATCACATCTTGTCAAAGCGAGGATTTTTTCCATCTTTTTCACGCATGCGACATAAACTACAGCCTTTATAATGATAATGAAAGCTATGAAGTGGACTTACTGCCGATATTTGGAATATCAAATTATTATCATTGCATGCAGTGTGATGAAAAATATCTCGACTTAAAAAGCGGAATAAAACCTCTGATATTAGAATGTCCGAAATGCAAAAAGCCGATGTATCCGGATTTATATGCCTTGGGGAAAAATTCAAAAATAAATATAGAATACTATAATATGGCGCTAAATAAGCTTGCGCAATCTAAAATCTGGCTTTTGATTCAGCCTTCATACGGCGTTCAAAACGATATGACTATTCAACAATTGTTAAAAACCGCCTTTCAATTAAGCAACAGTGTTGAAAAAATATTTATTTTGGATAAAGACATAAACAACAGAGAAAATTATAAAAAAATGTTTAACGAGATAAATAAAGATGTTTATGTCAACACACAAATAAGCGCCCTAGAGGACTTTATGGGGGCAATATAGAAAAACAATATGCCCGACAAATCTTTTGTGACACAAGCAATTAATATAAAAAACTATCCTTTAAATGAATTTGATAACATCGTAATTATGTTTTCAAAAACAAAAGGACTTATTAAAACCGTTGCAAAGGGTGTTAAACGTCCAAAATCAAAGCTTGGCGCAAGAATACAGATGTTTATCGCAAACGAGCTTATGCTCATTAAAGGAAGAAACCTTGATACCATCATTCAGGCGCAGAGCTTAAATACATTTTCTAAAATCAGAGGGAATTTGGATAAATTATCATATTCAATGTACATTGCTCAGATTGTGGATAATTTTTGTTCAAAGGAAAATAACGACGAACAAAATAGCGAAAACTACGAAAACATCTATAATTTAATCTATAGCGCCTATGATAAAATCGCACAAGCTGACAAAAAAGAGCAGATAATTCTTTCATCACTGAAATTTCAGATAAAATTGTTGAATATTTTGGGCTGGGGCTTGGATTTTGAATGCTGTTCAAAATGCCAAAAAAAGCTCGATTGCGATATTGAAAAAAGCACACTGTTTTCATATTCCTTTGGGGGCTTTTTTTGTGACAACTGTAAAGACGAACTTACGGGAGATGTCATTCGAATCCACAATAAAATTAGGCTATTTTTAAATGAAATATCAAAAGCTGATTTTAATCAAAAGACAAAATATGACGATATAGTTAATTTTGCGGTGTTGGATAGGTGTTTTTTGTTTATGAAAAAATATATTGATAATTTGACAAACAAAAAAACAAAGATTTTTGAAGTGCTTGAAAAAACGCGGCTTTCATAATTAATTTTAAGGTCATATTATAAATGCGAAGCGGGTTTTAAAACAATTGCGCTTCGCATTTTATAAATTTTGATATTAAATTTTAGTTTTTGCTTTTTTAGCCTTCTTGGTGATTGTCTTTGTTTTTGTCAATCATGCCTTGGATTTTGGAGATGAGCTCTTCGCCTTTTTTTGCCATGTCGTTGCTTATTGTTTCGGCTTTTTCTTGGATTTCTTTTACTGTGCTTTGAGCTTTTTCATAAGCTTTTTGAGAAGATTCTTTGATTTTTTCTCTTGTTTCTTCGCCCGATTGCGGAGCGAGCAATATCCCTGTCACTGCTCCCACGATTCCGCCTACGATGAAACCTGCGATAAATTTACCTGCTGACATAATTTTATTCCTTTCTTTTATTTTTTAAATAAATCAATCCCAAAAGAGATGCCTTTTAGGATACCTTGTGTGAAACTTTTTAGTTTTGAACCTAAGCATGCGCTTAAACCGACAACGGAAGCGATTGAGGTTTTTGCATTTTGAAATTTTGTGTCGGCGTTGTTCGCTATTGAATTAATTGATTTTGCTGCTTGTTGAAGTTCTTTTAACGTCGGCTCTATTTCTTTTTGGATGCTTGTTGTGATTTCTCGGGCATTGTCCGAAAGTTTTGAGAGGCTAAAGAGTGTCTTTGCGCCAAAAATTGTCAAAATAACAATACAGATGGCGCTTACTACAACAAGTATCATTGTTAATATAATTAAGGATTCTTCCATTATAACCTACATTTCATCTACATTTGTTTCGTTGTTTTTTGCTTTTGCAAGCTGTTTTGCTTTTAGATATTCGTTGAATTTTTTGTAAGCATCTTCGATTTTTTCTTTTGTTCCTTTAATTGCGCTCATTGCTTGTTCTTTTGCTTGTAAAACTTCAGGAGAATATTTTTCTTTTAATTCATCTATCGTTCTTTTAAGCTCGCGTCTGGATTCTTCGCCCGGTTTTGGAGCAAAAAGCACGCCCGCAACAACGCCCGAGACGACGCCAAATAAAATACCCATTGCGAAGTTGAATGAACCTTTGTCTTTTTTACACATACTTTCTCCTTTTAAACTTGTCTTTAATTATAACATTTTTTGCTCGACTTTAAAAGCCCCCTGAAAGTTTAATAAAAATTTTTTTGATTTTCTTTCGATTTTCTTGCAAAATGAGTTTGAATGTGTAAAATTGATATTGTGCTGATGTAGCTCAGATGGTAGAGCAATTGATTCGTAATCAATAGGTCAGGAGTTCGAGTCTCCTCATCAGCAAAGTTTTTAGAAAAATAATAAAAAAGACTTTACAATAGAATTTTTTTTTGTTAGTATGTGTAGGTGACCTTTGTATAGAGCGTTTTGCGATGCAGGGTCGTGACAATTAAATAAGATTATATACGCTATTCCTCAGTAGCTCAATGGCGGAGCAACCGGCTGTTAACCGGTAGGCTGTTGGTTCGAGTCCAACCTGGGGAGTTTTTTATTACAAGATAGTCCTTTGGCGAAAATATTAAAGGGTGGTTTATAGGTATAGCTTAGCTTTTCGCCATCCATTGATAAGTTCTGAAGTACATAATTTAAAAGTTCTCTTTTTTCGTTATTATCTGCAATTTTGTATAAGTCCACAATTTCATTACAGATTTTCAAAAATTTTGTTCCTGTTTCTATGAAGTTTATATTTGCCTTTTCATAAGCAGTAATATTGTTTTGAATGGTTAATAAGTCCTGTGTCCATTTGTTATGCTTATCCATCCAAAATTCTTCCGATATTTTGCCGTCTAATTTATCAATATAAATATTATCAATTCTTTCTCTTAACTTTTGTTTCTGCTTGTTAAGGCTATTAATGTGTTCTTTTGCATATTTTTGTTCGTCTTTAAAACTTTCAGCCAATACGCTTGAAATCCAGTTTTTATGCTCTGATGTTATAGAAATTTTTGATAAGGCTTGAATAAGTTGTTTTTCAATAGTTTCTTCTTTAATATAAATATGCTGTTGTTCGCATTCACCTTTTGCCCCTGTGCAAGAATAATAAATATACTTACCTTTTTTAATCTCGCCTGATAGATTGCATCCGCATTTAGAACATTTTATCATGCCTGCAAATAAAAAGTTTTTAGCTATCATGTGTTTTGGTTTATTATCCTTTCTGAAAGCAAGTTGAGTTAAATCAAATAATTCTTTTGTAATTAAAGGCTCGTGCTTACCTTCGTATATTTCACCCATAAAAGAAATTACTCCATAATAAAAAGGATTTTTGAGTATATGCTCAAGTTGTGTTTTGTGTGCTATATTTTGGTTTTGCTTATATATTAATCCTTCTTGATATAATTTATTGCCTAATGCTCTAAGAGAAACATCACCTTTAGAATACAACTCAAAGGCTCTTTTAACATAAAGAGCTGTTACTTCATCAATTACACAAGCCCTTTTATCAATTTTTTTATATCCATAGGGCTGTTTGCCTGTAACATAGCCTTCTTTTGCTTTTTGCTTTAAGCCTTTTTTAACTTCTTCTCCAAGATTTTGTATATATTGTCTTGCCATTGCAACTTTTATCAAGTGCATAAATTTTTCGCTTGAATGCGACTCAGGACTTATAGTACATCCCTCTTTTACAAAATGAATGCTCAAAGGCATATTATCAAGTGTTATGTAATCGGGCAAATTTCTGTATAACCTATCTGTTTTTTCGACAATTATGGTTTTACAGTCTTTTGAGTTTTTGAGGAATTTAACCATTTCATTAAATTTGGTTCTTCCTTGACATTTAGCTGTTTCAACATCTTCATACTCTTGCAAAATAATCATATTATTTTTGCTTGCATAACCTCTTAACAGCTCTAATTGAGCAGGAATAGAAAACCCCTCTTTTTCTTGGTCTTTGCTTGATACTCTTGCATATAAAACAACTTTTACAACATCACTATTTTGCATTTTCTATGTCCTTTAAAAGTTGTTCTAAATCAGCTTTTTTATAAAGCCTGTATTTATTTAGAGGATGTCTGTGCGGTTTTAATTTGCCTGATTTATCCCACCGTCTTAAAGTGGTTTTATCCACTCCCAAAATCTCTGATGCTTCTTTGATTGTTATGTATTCTTTTATGTTCATATTAAAATTATTGCACAAATATAAACATTATGCAACATTATATATAGAGCAAATTGAGTTGATATTAAATTGTTTTATTTATTTTTTATCTGATTTTTTATTTATTATTAAGTTTTCAATATGAATTTGTGGTGCTATATTAATTTGTTCATTTTTTATAGTTAGCTCGTTTAACATTTCAATATTTTCATCAGACAAATTAATATTTTCTTGTGTAGCTTTGGATTTTAATAATTTCTCATTTTTATCTAATTGTTTAACTAATTTATTGTTTAAGGCTTTTTCTATTGGTTTTTGCGTTTTTAACATTTCTTCTGCTATTCTTAACGGTTCTTCAATTTTCTTTTGCGTTTTTAAAAATTTGTCTAAATTTTTCATTTTATCTCCTTTTTCTGTTTTTATTTTTAAACATAAGCATTATAGCTTTTTCTTGGGTTGTTTTTCTTGTTTTATCATTTAAAAATGCCATTATTATCGCACATATAGCAGAAATAATACCACCTATACTGGACATAATAGACCAAAAATTATTATCCTGTGATGTTATAGTCATAACTAAATGTGATATATTAAATTCCATGTAATCCTTACCGTTTGCAAGATGTGTAAAATCTTTTAAAACAAGGGGCAACAATATCAAGCTCTTTATCAAATATTTCATTATGTTTTCGCAAGTTTTCAACCAAATCGTGTAAGTTATCATTAATCATGTGTGAATAATCAATTTCTTCTTTGAAGAAAAATTTTAATAAAATTGATAAAACTTGGTCAAATTTATTTTCAATAATAAAAATTTCATTGTTAAATAAATATTTTGATTCAGTTTTTAAAAGATTTACTCTATAACGCAATTTTTCTAACTCGGCAATTACCTTATCTTCTTTTTGCAATTTGTCATTGTTAATGCAAAAAACTCTTTTTTCATTGTTCCATTTGATAGGAATTATTGTATAAAAATCCGTTATTGCATTATGAAAGTTTTGATAATGTTGAATTTTTTCTTTAAATAGGGTTATGTTCTTTTGTAAATGTTGAATGTATACTTGGCAACCTGTAAAAATTACTAAAAACAAGGTTAGGTAATCAAAATTAGATTTTGGATTAATGTTTATGATATCTAGCATACTTTTCCCTCAACTATCTTGATTTCATCATCAGATAAGCCATATAATTTATAGACTTCTTTATCTATTTGAAGCTGAATGTCAGTTATTTCTTTTTCAAGACTTAAGAACATAGCCGATTTATCCTTATACCAAGACATAAGAGCTTCTATTTTATCAATTCCGATTTCAACACCTAAATTTGCAAGTTCATCTTTAAATGGATTTAAGCCTATTTTATAGAAGTTATTTAATTTGACAGTATCTTTTATTCCGTAGTTTAATTTAATCGCTTCTAAGGCATTTTCAAGCGACTCATTGAATGTTTTTATTTGGTTAATTAACTTATCAAATAACTTTGCAATTTCTTCTTGTTTTGTTGGTTGCGCAAGAATAATAGGTATTTTTAATAATGGTTCTTTGTCAATTTGGAATAAATCACCTTGCATCTTGCCTTGATGTCTTAACCAAAATTTAATTACATTAGAATTTAATAATGCCGTTAAATATTTTAAATTTAATCTATTTGTCTTTATTGAATAAAATGTTTGTGAAACATAACAATCGAAATCAGTATATGTAAATGTTGGTTCTATACATTTTCTAATAGATATAATCTTTTCGCCTGTAAAAAATTTCTCATCTCTTGCCCTATGAAGCCCATAGGGTTTATTTGATGATGTGATAACAGATTGAAATTTATCTAAGTGTGCTTTAACTGTTGGATATTTTGAAATAGCATCAGGATTTTTATATTTTGAGCCTGTATAAATTATCCAAAATTTATTTTTTTTGTTTCCGTAATATTTAAACAATTCATTACTAGTAAAATAAGGCTTTATTACTTCTTTAAGTTCAATATCAGTAAAATTAAGGTCATTTTTTTCTTTATTGGAGAAACAAAAAACACCGTCATTTTTCTTAAATGGTTCGCCTAACATGATTGCATTGGCATTATTTAGAAAATCTTGAGGGGCAACTATTCCTTGTCCGATTTCATCATCATTAAGATAGGTTATATTATCTTGATTTCTTATTTTATCTATAACTAAATCAATATTATTGTTTAAAAAAGCAATATTCTTATCTATCAGCTCTTTTGGTTTGATTATAGCCTTAAATTTTGTAATTCCTGCTATACTTTCTTCAAGGTTATTTTCTATAAATCCTCTGATTATATCTTCACCTAAGTTTTTATCATCAATCTTGCAATAATCAACCTCATAGCTATCTCTCGGTGTGCATTTTTTAAATACAAATATCATTGTTTGTATTCCTGCATCTTTAAACACTTTAAAATCGCCAAAATCAATAAAATTAATTATTTCGCCATCATTTAATATTTTATTTCTGAATATGCTTGCACCTGAATTTGTCAGCCAGCTATTAGGGGCAATAAAACTCAAATATCCGTTTTCTTCAAGTTTATCAATCGCTTGACACGCAAAAAGTGTCCATAAATCCATTTTACCCTGATAATATGGACTATCATGCACACAAACAAAAGCTTTTTTATTTGTATATTCTTTAATATAAGGTGGATTTCCGATAACAATATGGAATTTTCCGTTATTGTTATCCTCATGCCAGTTGTATAAAAGGGAATTGCCACATTTTATATTTTTATCAAGATTTTGCAAAGGTGCTGATTTATTGGCTGTTTTTAACCATAAAGCCAATTTTGTTATTTCTGTACTTTCGGGGTTAATATCAATCCCAAAAAGACTATTTAAAAGTATTGTTCTATCGTTTTCAACAAGGTTTGTATGAGCAAATAAATTAAGATTTTTCTTATTTGCAATCTGTGCAATTTTTCTTTCTATATCTATTTGATATTGTTTTCTTAAAGCTGTATGAGCTTGATTTAAAAACGCACCGCTACCGCAAGAACTATCTAATATCTTTATTGTTTTTAACTCTTGGGGATTTTCTTCAAGATACCTGTTTATAGTATTTTTAACTATGTAATGTGTAATATATTCAGGTGTATAGTGTATTCCGTCAACTTTTCTTATTCCTTTATTCTTTGCCGTATAAGTACCGTCAATCTCGTTTTTAATAGCCTCTAAATCTGATAATGATTGCTCGAATATATGCCCTAAAATATTAACATTCAAATCGCTTTCAAAATCATACCTTGCCAATTTTTTTATATGTTCAAAAACTTCATCTTTAATAATTAATCTGTCTAATATTTCATCATACTTAAATAATCCTCCGTTATAAGCATTTATCGGTGGATTAACATTACTGTTCCCCTTATCTATTGCAACAAATAAACCTCTAAACTGTTCCCAAATTCTGCAAGGTTCAAGCGAAAAGGAATTTTTTGCCATATTATAAATATTTTCAACCGTATTATGAGGTAAAAGCCCTGCCGTATCTTCACAAAAGAAAATAAATATAAATCTATCCAAAAGTTTTTGGGTTTTTTCTAATAACAACTTTTTATCATAGTTAGAATTATTTTCTACTATGTGATTATATAAAAGTTTTCTAACCTGTTTAAATTCACTATAAAATTCTTTAGAAATATCAATATCCGCAACACTTGATTGCTGTATAAGCAAATCCATTGGTGAAGTTGCATTTTTATTAATTAAATTATCCTTATTTAAGCAAAAATAAAAGCGTTTAAATTCTTTTTCTTCGTGCAAATTTAAAATATCAAATTCTTCATAAGCTGTTTGCCCTTTTGATTTATGATAAAGTCTTGTAATCCTAAAGTTAGATACAATTACCCAATCACAATCTGCAAATTTATATAGGTATTGAAAAGCCTGTTCAACTGGTGTCAGCTTGTTTTCTCTTGATTGCTGTTTGGTGTCTAAGTTGCATTGAGCATCTTTTAATTCAATTACGCATCTTGTTTGTTTTGATGTTTTAGAATAAAAGCCTAAACTTCCATCTGCCTCTTTTCCATCTACTTCTGTTTTTGCTTCTTGGTTTAAAGTCCATGTTTCAAAGCCATCATCTTGCATAGTATAGCCTAAAATTTCACAAAAGAATTTTGCAAAAAACTTGCCTTGTAAGCTCGTTTCTTTTGCTTTACTCAAATCATGGTCTTTAAATGCTGTTTGCCATGCGTTTATAATTCCATATATCTTTTCTCTTTTATTGCCAACAGGATAGGCAAATTTATCAATGGCTGTCTTTAATAGCCTTTGATTAAATAATGACATATTCGATACTCTTTTATTTAACTTAATCTAACTCTTGGCGTATAAAATCAAACGATAAATCAACACTTTACGCATAATATTATACGCCATGCATATTATACATGCTTATATTTTATACGCAAACTGTTATACATATTTTTTTGTTTAACAAATAACATGAAAAATGAGGTATATATGGCAGGCAACAAGGATTTTGGAAAACATTTGCAAAAATTAAGAGAGGCTAAGGGCTTTAGTCAGGAAAAACTTGCCGAGCTTGTCGGAGTTGAATATCAAACAATTAGCAGAATTGAAACAGGCATGTATTTTACAAGTTTTGATAACTTACAAAAAATCTCTAAAGCATTAGACTTAGAGATTAAAGATTTATT
>CANQLJ010000038.1 GCA_947624685.1 Candidatus Gastranaerophilales bacterium
CGAATATTATATTACAAAATCTCGGGATGACAGGATTTGAACCTGCGACCCCCTCGTCCCAAGCGAGGTGCGCTACCAAGCTGCGCTACATCCCGAATATTTTCTCAATTTTATATAATGTACAATTTTTTACTCTCGGGATTTGCGCACCCCCATTTTACAGAAATGGGGCCTGCTCCACCCGAATATTTTTTTAATTTTCAAATTAACAAATTCTCGCATATCAGCCAAATTACGCTACCCCAATTTATCAACAACAAAGCTCAAAGTCAAGTAATTGACTTAAAAAATTTTAAAAGGATAATTTTGGTATGAAAGATTTTAAAAACATTCTTTTTATCAACTATGGCGGGATTGGAGATGAGATTTTATTTTTAAGCGCAATTCAAAGCGTCAAAAATTGCTACAATAGCGCCAAAATCACTCTCGCGCTTGAACCGCGAGCAAAATCGGTTAAATCACTAACAAATTCAATTGATGAAGTAATCTGTGTTGATATTAAAGCGCAAGGATTCAAAAAATATTTTAATATAATAAAATTTATCTTAAAAACGTGGTTTAAGGGCTTCGATTGCGTCATTTCAAGCGGGAAAAGCCCGTTTGTAGCTATTATTTTATTTTTAACATTCATTAAAACCAAGATCGGCTATGAATCAAAATTTGACTTTCTTTTAACTCATAGAATTAAACTAAACGAAAACCAATATGCGGCAAAAATGTACCATGACCTTGTAGCGCCAATTGTTAATTGTGAATATCAAAACCCCCAAATCACCGTTAATGGCGATTTTTCATTGCCTAACGGTTTTAAAAAAGGCGAATATATATTAATTCATCCGGGCGTATCAAAAATGTCGATTAAAAAAAATATTCTAAAATGCCCCGATGTTTCCTTTTGGCAAAGCGTAATAACCGGACTTTTAGATAAAAACAGGCAAGTTGTGCTTTTGGGGACAAATGATGATGAGGATATAATACAACAGATACTAAGGGATGATAAAATAAAAAATAATCCTAATTTTATTAACTATTTTAGCAAAACAAAAAGCCTAATGGAGATGGCATTTTTGATGAAAAATTCATTTGGCGTAATTTGTGCCGATTCTGCGCCGCTTCATTGCGCAGTTGGCGTGGGAGCGAATATTTATGCCATCTTTGGCCCGACAAACGAGAAAAAATTAGTACCGGATATTTCCGGTATTGTAATAATTAAAAATGAGGTTGAATGCAGACCCTGCCTTTGGCACAAAAGAAGCCAAAACTGCAAAGAGAATGAATGTCTTAAAATCGACCCTAAAATCCTACTTAATAAAATTAATTGATTTTATTAAAGTATTATTGTAATATTATTGTAGAATTGACTATAGCAATATTTATCTATGAGGTAATAAATGAAAAATTTTCAAAGATTATTATTAACTACGTTGGCGCTTTTGATGTTCAATTTCGCATCCGCTTTGGAAATTGTCGATGTTAAAAGCGACTATTGGGCAGGACAAGAAATTATCCATGCTATCCAAAACGGCTATATCAGCGTTATTGACGGAAACAAATTTAAACCCGAAAATACAATGTCAAGAAGCGAATTTGTTACGTCGTTATTAAAAGTTATTCAACGCCAAAACGATGAATTAGTTCAAGATACTACATTTAAAGATATTACAAGCCTCACACCAAACAAAAGAAACATCATGCTTTCAGAACAAATCAGAATGGCGTTTGGCTACCCTGATAAAACATTTAAACCTACTCGCGCAATTAACCATAACGAAACAATGAGCATGATTTCAAATATCACAAAAGCAGACTATTCTGCTTATGACATCACAAGATTTTCTGACTATAAATTAATCCCTCTTTGGGCAAGACGCGCTTATATTAAAAACGTCGCAAACGGTTTATATGTCAACCATCCGGATGAAAACAAATTCACTCCGTCAAATAACTTAACAAGAGCGGAAGCTGCGGTATTATTTGACAGAATCAGCAACAACTTAGACAAAGTTCAAGAAAAATACCGCGATATGGCGGATGACCTCTTGGGAAATAACGGCGGATTCCATTTCAACAAAGCTCAATTCATCGCGGATAATACATTGGGGCTTGCTCCTTTTGCAACAAACAACAAAGTAAGAGTTTATGACAATAAGATCATTATCGAAAACGGAAATATCCTAATCGGAACTCTCACAAGCAGCGATGTACGTGTTAAAAAAGACCTTGTCGGTCATGAATACATCTTCACCGCTCCAAACGATGTTTATACAAACGAAGGAACATTCTTGTATCCGAAAGGAACAGAATTTTATGCAAGAGTTGAACAAATCGGCTACAGCGCATGGCGCTCAAGAGCTAAAAAATCAACTTTAGTTTTCCATAAATATTCTTTCCCCAACGGTTTTACCTATGATATGCAAGGTGTACCGTTCACAAATAACGATAAAGTAGTCTATGTAAACAACATTAAATCTGCTAAAAAAGCAAAAGAATTAACTAATTACAAAGGCTCAAATAAAAACTACATCATCGATTGTGCTCATCAACGCTTCCCGTTGTTAAAATACAATATGGATACAAATGACACAATCTACATTCTTCTGACAGGTGATATGGTAATTCCTCTAAACGATGAATACTTCAACCTAAGAACCAAAAAGAGCGTTCTTGAACAAGAAGACACCGATATGTAGTTTAGGATATTTTATTAAAATTAAAACCTCTCAAGATTATTGAGAGGTTTTTAACGTATTTTGAGTCAATTATTACGAAGTTTTTTAGGATTTTGTTTCTGTACTTTCCGTGGTTTTTTTATGTATTTTCAATGATTATTTTAAATTGAATCTTTTACTATTACCGATAAAGCTCCGCTAACGCCTCCGATGATTGCTCCGGAGACTACTCCCAAAGGACCAAAGGGCAATAGACCCACAGCGGCACCCGTTGCAGCACCGGATATTGTTCCTCCTATCACTTCTTTTGCTTTATCTTTAAATGATGTAGTGTTTCCGGATAGTTTTGCCAATGCTTCATCTTGAGTTGTATCTTTTGCAAAGAACCACCCTATAATCGGAACCCCTTCTTTTAAACCTTGGACGAACGAACCGGATGTATTTTTGTTGATTGAATCTTTTAAGGACAAACCGGTTATATTTTGATAAGAGCTTGTTAAGCTTGAGCTTATTTGTCCGTCGGATAATTCATAACCATAGGCGCTTGCTGTTTCGCGAGCATCTTCCAACACTTCGTCATATAGTTTTAATGCTTTATCTATTTCGCCTTTTTTGATATATTCATCGACGATTTCAAGGTCATTTCTGTAGCCTGCGGCTAAATCTCTTGAAATTCTATTAATCGTTGTGCTGTTTGCGACACGTCGACCCGTGCTTCCAACCGATCCGTAGCCGTTTCCAAAAAAGCTTCCGCTATTTACGTTTAAACCATACACTGACATAATCCTAAACCCCACTATTAAATTTTAAACTAACCTTTTACAATAATATAAAAAAAATTTCTCATCAAAAATTGCTTTTAATGAGAATTTTCTTAACATTTTGTTACAATTATTTAATCTTTATTTTATTCTTTTGAATATAACCGCGCAATTACCGCTGAGTGCGACTTGCGATTTTTGGGCGTTTTTGCCGTGACCTTCAATTATCATATTGTCACCGATTGAATTAGAACCGTATTTTTTGTCTTTTGTATCAATTATTTCCATCCAAATGCCTTTTGGAAATTCGATATTATATGAGGGGTAGTCTTTTGAAGAAAAATTTGCAATTATATATGTTTCGTTTTTTGTTTTTTCATCATAGCTATGAAGCGCAATTGTGGGGTTTTGGTAGTGTTTTACGGTATCATCGGTTATGATTTTTCCCGTTGTTGAAGCGGGATTGAGCGCTTTATATTTATTTAAGTCGCTAATTAGCGCGTTAAATTTGTCCATTTTTTCTTTTGCATAATTGCTATAGTTAATCTCTCCCATAACGGATTCATCAAGCGCCATTTTGCCGTAAGGGTAGCCTTTTTCGATATAGAGATAATTTTCATCTTTGATTGATTCAAATTCCCTAAAAAAGTTAAATTTAGTAATATCGGCTCTTTGTTCTCCTTGGAAAGTCATTATGGGGCCGGGAGCAAAATATTTTATCGCTTCAACCATCTTATACCTATCCAGAGCTTTTTCATAGGCATGTTTAATTGCAAAATAATTTATATTTGCGCTTTTTTGGATGTTTAAAGGTGATAAAACCTCTCTTTGCAGCGCTTGAGGGTCATTTTTATATTTATCCAAGTCTCCTTCAAGAAATTTTTTAACAAGAGAATGGATGGCCAACTGCGCTTTTTGAGATTTTACAATAAATTGAGCGTCATTTTTTGATATTTTGTTTTTCTTTTCAAGTTCATTTGCTCTTTTAATATCTTGTGGGTTCAAAGTTAAACTATCGCTGATATTTAATAAATTTGCAACCAATTTTGTCACGACCCTTGTGCCGTCATAGTTTCCGATTTCATCATGGCTTGTTGTGTATTTAATTCTTTTTTTAGAATCTACAACTGCCATCTCTAAACTATCAAGGCTTATTGCACCATAGGCGGCATTTAATAGAGTATGATGAAAATAAAAATCCCATTCGCTGTCAAACCCCAGCCTTGATAGCGGCACTTTGCCGTTAATGATTCTGTCTATTTTTCTGTTATGTTCAATTTCATCTTCACCAATCCCTTCTTCTTCGGGCTTTAGCGGGTTAATCACTCTTAAATCATGCGGTTGGTGCCAATCATTCCAAAATGTGTCGTTTTTGACGTTTATTCCCGATCTGCCGTCTTCGGCTATCAAAAAAGCATCGGGAAAATGCTTGTTCACTTCTGCCGCAATCTGCTGCATTGTGGTGTCAGAAGCCATCATCTTTGTCATATCGAGCCTTAAACCGTCGCAATGATAGTTATGAAGCCAATTAAGACATGCGTTTACCATATAATCTCTTACATATCTTGAATTTTTTCCTTCATAATTAAACCCTTCGCCCCAATCCGTATTGGGGCCGCCGTAGGGGCCGCTTGAGGATAACATATTTCCGTCGGGGCCGATATGGTTTGGAACCATATCCATAATAACGTTTAAGCCGATTTTATGGGCATAGTCAATAAAGCTTTTTAACTTATCCGGCCCGCCTAAATAATTTGACGGCGCGAACTTATCAACCCCGTCATAGCCCCAATTAAAAGAATATGTATTTTCAACGGGCATCAATTCAATTGTGTTAAAGCCATCATTTTTAATATCTTTAAGAGCGGATTTAGCGCTTTCGAAGTTGCCTTCTTTTGTTAATGTCGCAATATTTATTTCATATATTGTCGCATTATTTAAAGGTAATAAATTATTTTTATCGTCCGCTTGTCTTGAGATTCTGTTTTTATTTGTTTTATTAAACCAATCACTATCATGCCACTTATAAAGATAATGATTATACGCGCTTGACATGCCGGTCAATTCTTGCTGATTAAAGCTATACGGGTCTTTGACTTCAATTTTTTTGCCGTTTGCTTTTTCAATTATAAAAGAATATTTATCGTTGTGTTTAATTGTTTGAGGGGGGAGTTTTTTCTCAAAAACCCCATGGCCCATATTATCAAGCTTATAGATTTTTTCTTCGTTTTCGTTTTTAACCTTAATTGATACATTCTTAGCGTCTTCATAAGTAAAAATCTTTGCACTAACAGGACTATTGTTATCTTTGGGCAGTCTTACCCCCCAGCTTCGATGTTCCTTAAAAGTTCTTTTAAAACTTAAGTTTTGGTGATTTTTTAGGCATAAATTGCTTGAATCGAATCTTTTTTGATTCGAAAAATTGGTCAATGAAATTTTCAAAATCCTCTAACTCCTTTTGTGCGTGTATGGTTTATATTTTATTTTAAACTGATTGATGAATTAACCCCCAGTCGTTAGCTAATCGAGCACTATTTTCATCAAGTTTCACGGGGATTTCATTAATCCCTGAATCTTTAAGTGCAAAATAAATGCAATAAGCAGGGACTTCTCCCGATTCATCAAACATTGCTTCTATAATTTGATTTTTGGGTGAATCTTTTAAATTATCTTTATAATTGAAAAATAAAACCGGTGGTTCAAGTTTTGTTTCATTGTCTAACAATTTTGAAAACGCCGGTTTATATACTAATTCATAATTTTTTTTGCAATTGAGATAATTTTTTAAATTATATATAGGAATCGAATGTTCAAATAAATTTGCATCAATCAGCCAAATGCCTCCTTGTTTTGAGTCGATTTTAGAGAGGATTTTTTTTGAATCGACGGAAGGATATTTAATAAAATCAATATTTTTTTGTTTACAAAACGCTTCAAATGTGACATCTTTTTCATCGGGAACCGTTGCAAATGATTGTGCTTCGTCGATATTAGACTCGTCTTTGCTTAATTTGTTGCTTGAATAAAATTTTGTAATATATTCATAGTCATTTTTGTTGCAATAATTTTGCAATTCCCAATGTTGGTCAAAATTATTTTGCACCGTATTTATCTTGAAATCAAAGTTATAAATACTTCCAAAGCTTATTGGTGATATTTTCGTTTCCATAGCTACCTCATTTTTTGTAACTACAAAACATCTGAAAAATATTTTTTGCTAGTTAAAGATATTTTTCTATGTCTTTTTTATCAAAAACTTCTATGCTGTCTTTTCCGTGAATAAATATCAGACAAGTTATGACCGATTTAAACATCGTAAATTCGTTTAAATCAAATTTTCTTCTTAAATCGTCCATATTTTGAGCAAGAAATTCCGTTATCAGTGATTTATTTTTTAATGTCAATGACGTAAAATAATCAAGCCCTTCTTTGGTCGAAATGCCTTCAAAATATATTATATCCGGCGATTGAAATTCGATAAATCTCATTGCTTTATCTAAATTAAAACCGATATTTTCGTTTAATTCACATTGTGCAACATTTTTTAATTTATACTTTGCAATTGATTCTAATGACATTGCAACTTTTGATTTCGGAATTAAATTGGATAAAATTGAATAGATAAGATGAGTTTTACCCGATAACGACGAGCCGCAAATTAATATTACACCCGCAATATTGAGGCATTGTCTTATATATTCTATTTTTTCCTGAGGGATATTTAAGTCTTTTATCGCTATTGGCGGATGATAGATTTTAATCAGGATTCTTTCTCCGCTTATTGTCGGAAATGCACTGACGCTTGCCGTTAATTCATTTCCGTCAACATTAAAATTCAATTTTCCCAATTGCGGAATTTCAAATACATTAGGGTCTAAATTAGACATTGATTTTAACGATTGAATAAATGAATTGGTCAAAAGGCTTGGAATAACGCCTGTTTGGATGATTTTATCCGTTTTTTTAAAATTAACGCTCAAGCCGTCTTCATTATTTTCAAAATATAATTCGTGGATTTTTTCTCCTATTGCTTGTTTTAATATCGCGCGAAAGAGGACTTGGATGTGCTCCGATGACATTGTGTCGTTATGAAGCTCTTGTATCCAGCTGTATGTTTTTGTTTCGTCTAATTTAATATCTTCAACTTTGCTTTTGACGTCATAATATTCGTTAATTTTTTTTAATATACTTTTTTCGCTTGCAATAACGGGGTCTATATTTTTCTTTGTTATCTGCATTATTTTATCTATCGAAAAAAGGTTCAAAGGATCTGCCATTGCGATAGTCAAAGTGTCTTCGATTATAAAAAGAGGCAGAATTTTAAATTTTAAAGCATCTTTATATGAAATAAAATCAAGACATTTTTTATCTATCGCATAATTTTCCAAATCAACGAAAGGAGTGTGAAGCTTTTCTTCCAAAAAGCGCATCAGAGCTTCTTCGCTTATTATTTGAGAATTTATTAAAATTTGGCCGATATTGGTATTTTGTGCAATTGCAAGCTCGTTTGCATGTTCAATCTCATCATACGTTACAAGCCCGTCTCGAACAAGGTCATATTTTAATTTATCAATTGTTGTATTATCCATTGTTGTATTATCATCAAGCATATTCATAATTTTTCCGATTTCGTTTTAATTTAAGTATTTATTAATTTTATTTAATACATCGCTGAATTCAAAAGGTTTTGTAATGTACTCATCCGCCCCTGTTTCTTCACCGATTAATTTATCTTCTTCCTGACTTCGAGCGGTAATCATTATTATCGGGATGTTTTTATATTTGTTGTCAAATTTGAGCAGGCGGCAAATCTTATACCCGTTTATTTTTGGCATCATAACGTCTAATATAATTAAGTCGGGGTTGATATTTTTTGCATAATTCAGCCCTTCTTCGCCGTCATATGCGCAAATGCAGTCAAACCCCTTTGCTTTAAGCATAAAACTGAGCGTTTCAACTATATCTTTTTCATCATCCACTATTAAAATTTTCTTCATTTTAATCCTTCTTGCGTTAAAATTTTAATTATTTTACTTAAATCACTTCCATACTGCATTGAATGCGCTTTGTATAACATTATATCACATTCTTTTTGCTTTATTTTTTGACTGTATTCAAAAATTGCCCCAAACAAGCTGTCAAACGAGCTTTGAGTGATTTTCGGGATAAAAGCGTAGTAATCAATATTATCCTGCGTTTCAAAAATCGCTTCTTTGGATAGTTTTGTCAAATTTAAAAGTTTATTATCTTTTAAAATATTAATTATATTAGTGTCTTTATTGCTTACTATTCTAATCACCCCGACATCGTCACAGCTTCTTAGAGCGCAGGATAAATCAAGTTCAAATGTTTTCATTTTGTCACATAAAGGCAAATACACGATAAATTCCGAGCCGTCTTGTTCCTTGCTTTGAACTTCAATTAAGCCTAAATGTGAATCAATTAATTGCTTTGTAATTGTGAGGCCAAGGCCGACACCGCCTTTGTTTCGATTTAAAGAGCTTTCAATTTGAGAAAATTTATCAAATATTTTTGGTATATCCTCTTTTTTGATTCCGATTCCGTTATCTTTGACGCTAACTTTAATATATTTGCCGTTTGGAATCATAACGGGCGAAATTAAATTATCATAGTTTATTGTATCAGATTCAATTATATCAACATTTATATTGATATATCCTTTTGGAGCGGTAAATTTAAGCGAATTTGATACAAGATTGGTAAAAATTTGCTCGATTCTTCTAATGTCCGCGTAAATTTCGGGCAACTTTTCTTTTATTTCAAGATTAATTTGAATTTCTTTTTCGTTTGCAACTTGTAAAAACGTATTTTTAAGAAGCTCTAATGATGAAGTTATATCGACTGTTTTATATTTAAAATCCAATTTCCCTGCTTGTATTCTTGATAAATCAAGCAAGTCTTCAATAATTCCCGATAGTCTTTGGATATTTCTTTTTGCCATTAAAATAAAGTTTTTTGCTTCCGGTGTGATTGGGCCCGTTTGTTCTTCAAGCACAATTTCCAATGAATTATTAATAGGTGTTAACGGTGTTCTTAATTCATGGGATACAATTGAGACAAATTCGGATTTTAATTTTTCAAGCTTTTCAAGTTTTTTATTTGTAATGGATATTTCTTCATATAATTTTGCACTTCTTAAAGGCAGCGCCACTTGATGGGTGATAGCTTGAAAACAAGTCACATCCTCGGGCGAAAAAGGTATTTGGCGAAACAATTCCACAACCCCAAAAAAGTCATCTCCGACTTTAATCGGCGCAAAAAGAGAATCATAATTAATTGTCTCAATTGAAAAAATTTTGTTTGAGCGCATCTGCTTTGTTTTTTGGACAATTTCAATATCGTCAAATTCTGTTTTATAAAATGATGAATTGTCGTCTTGAATTGTTTTATAATTTAAAACAGAGCGGATTTTAAGCGCATCGATGAGGTTTTCGCTTGGAGGGTGGAGGGTGTTTAAATTGAAAACAGGCTTTTTTTCGCTGTTTAAAATTAATGCCGAAGATATATCAAAGCTCAATGTCTTCTCCATTGCTTCAATCATTATTTCATAGAGCTTTTTTGTGTTTAAGGTGCCCGTAAATTGTGAACTTGTGTTATATAAAACATTTAATTGATACAAGCTTCTTGAGAGTTCTTTGTTGTTTTCATAGAGCCTATCGAATGTTTGTTTGATTTTGTGGTGAGAATTTATATTAAAAATTAAAACTTCGTCTTTAATCGGCGTTTGAATGATTCCGTCCGACAAATCAAGAAAACTTATGTCATAGTTTTTGTTTGTCAAAAGAAGAATTTGGATGTTTTGATTCTTTGAATTTGTGCGTATCTGTCTTAAGATAAAATCGCAATTGGGATAATTTTCGTCGGCTAAAATTATATCGGCGTCATAATTTTCAATTTGAGATATTATTTCATCTATAGAATCGTTTGATTTGGAATTTATTTCAATAATTTCATATTCAATATCATTTAATATTGAATATATCTGGTTTGTTGTTTCCGGTGCGTCAATTAATAATAAAATTTTTGTCATAATTAAATTGTAGCTAATATTATTTAAAGACGCAATTTTAGCTACAAAAATTAATAATTATTAATAAATAAATTCGACCAATTCAAAGGCGTCTTTGATTTTTTTGTTGATTATTTTATCCGCTTGAGTTGTTTTGGTTTTGATTATTTTTGAAATTGGTTCAAGATAGGTTTTTTCTTTTGAATTGAGATTTTTTGACGATATTTCAAAAAGTTTTTTTAAAATGTCCCATCCTGTTATATTTTTATATATTTTATCGCTCAAAGAGCCGTCAATCAGGTTTTTATTATATGAATCAACATTTTCTATTTTTAAATAATAAAAATTATCGAGATTCTTTTTAATATCACTTTGGCACAGGCCCTTATAAAAAGCAATCAAGGCAAGTGCCATTTTATAGTTTGAGCTGTCATGGTTTCTTATTTCTATGTATTGTTTTAATCTGACATCGGGAAAACACAAGCTTTGATGCAATATATAATCATCAAAAAGCGCAAAACGATTTGAAAAACCTCTTTTCATAAATTCTCTGAAAGTCATTTTGCCTTTTAGGGGGTAGTTTCTTTCTTTTCTTTGAATATATATCATAGGAACATCGAGAATCTGTTCGATGTAGTTTTTAAATACATTTTTTGATGCCATAAATCGGTCAAAAATATTTTTATAGAATAAATTGCATCGATTTTTTCCGCAAAAGCGCCAAACATTTGCCCTGATTGATTTTCTTTTTGATAATTTATTATCTTCGAGGGGACTGTTGGCACATAATGCCGTTATAAAAGGCATTATGAGATTAAAAAATTTTAATTTATAATAGGCATCTTTTTCACTGTTATAATCAACATTTATCTGAATCCCCGCGCTTTGGCGCATCATTTTTCTTGTTAATTCGCCATTATTTTGATATGGCAAAAATTCATCCATGATTTTGTATCTTTTTTTGTTTAATATTTCAATTTCTTCCGGTTTTGATAACGGGCTTATACCGTAGCCTAAAAAAATTACGTCATATTTTAGCGCAATTTCATCAAGGACTTTTATGATTTTTGTTAATTCCAAATCAATTTCAATTATGTCTTTTTTTGCTTCAAGGCTTATCTCCATTTGATTTCCGGGTTCGAGTGAAATTGTTGTTGATGAATTTTTATCTCTTGCGGCAATTACCGTCTCATCATCATAAATTACGTCCCAATTTAAAATTGAACAGAAGTCTTTGATAATTTTTTCAATCTTAGAGTAGCTTGCGTTTCTTAAGGTATTTTTATCTAAACTCAACCTTTCATACTCAAGGCCGTATAAAAAATTATTGTGGTTTTTATTTGTATAAAATCTTTCAACATCGCTTATTTTAAGCCTGTTAAATTCCAAGTCGCCGTTATTCGATTTTTTTGATTTAAGAAAATTTTTCTTTGTTGTCAAATTAAGCATACAAAAATTTTATCATAAATATTTTTTATTCAAGTTGGTTAAATGGATTAAATCTTTTATGATAGAATGGTTTTATGAGTTTAAATTATATTTTAAGAGCAAAAAAATTCAAAGCTAAAAAATCACTGGGACAAAATTTCCTTGTGGATGATGAGATTATCTCTTTTATAGCTAATAACGCTTGCTCTAATGATGAAATATTAGAAATCGGCGCAGGGCTTGGTTTTGTGACTGAAAAATTAATCGAAAAAGCAAAAAAAGTTATTGCACTTGAAATTGATAAAGATGCAATTAATATATTAAACAAAAATCTTGGCGATAAAAAAAACTTTAATCTTGTTGAAAAGGATATTTTAAAAACAGATATTAATGAACTTCCTTTTGATAATCAAAAAATAAAAGTTATAGCAAATATCCCCTATTACATCACAAGCCCGATATTAGTTCATCTTTTAGGTGAAATTGATGAATTAAACAATAAAAACAGAAACAGAATTTCAAAAATCATTTTAATGGTTCAATATGAAGTGGCAAAAAGAATCTGTGCAAATGAAAATTCTCCAAACAAACAATATGGACAATTATCCATTCTTTCTCAGATGTATAGCGACGTTGAAATAATTAAATTTGTCCCAAAAACTTCTTTTTATCCAAGCCCTAAGGTTGATAGCGCAATAGTTTCTTTTGATATAAAGGATAAACCGAAAGTTGATATTACCCCATTATTAAAAAGAACAATTAAAGCAATCTTTACTTCAAGAAGAAAAAATATCAAAAATTCCCTTCAAAACGCAGGGTTTAATAATGTTACAGAAGTTTTAAAAGAAGCAAACGTTGATTTTAATTATAGAGGCGAAAATCTTTCGCTTCAAAAGATAAATGAAATTTCTTTTTTACTTGAAAGGTATAATAAAAATTAGTCTTATGGAAAAAATTATTATTAATAAAACAATTAAAGTAATGTGTCCCGCTAAAATCAATCTTTATCTTAAAGTTTTTAAAAAGGATGAAAATAATTTCCATAAAATCGAAAGCATTATGCAAAGCGTGAATCTTTTTGATTATTTAACAATAGGTATCAAAGAGGGCAGGGGAATTAATTTAAGCGGGAATAGTTCTGAAATTCCATATAGCGAGAATAATATCTGCTATAGCGCAGCTAAGGCATTTTTAGATTATATTAAAAAAGATTACTTAATTACAATCGATATTCAAAAAAATATCCCCGTTTGCGCGGGGCTTGCGGGCGGTTCAAGCGATTGTGCCGGGGTTTTGGTCGGATTAAATCATTTATTTAATAATATTTTATCAAACGATGCGATTCATAATATCGCAAGGACGTTAGGTTCTGACATTAATTTTTGTCTTGAAGGAGGAACAAAGCTCTGTTTAAACTATGGAGATAAATTGGTTCAAAAAGATTATTTTCAATCCGACGTTACTTTAGTTAAACCAAAAGACCTTAAAATCAGCGCAAAAGAGGCTTACAGCGCATTTGATAAATTAAATATTGAATCTGATATGAAAAATGACCTTGAATTTGCGCTTCTTAAAGACGCTAAATTCCCCCAATTAAAATATCTTTCATCAAAAAATCTTACTATGTCAGGCTCGGGTCCGACGTTTTTTACGTTAAAAAATAATATTGATTTTAAAATTGACGAAGAAAAGTATCTTGTGATTAATAATTTGAAAACAATTAACCATGGCGTAAAAATTATGATATAATTAATTTTACAGTTAGATTAAGAAAAAAAATCAGGATTTTAGAGGAACAACAATGCTACAAACGGCAACATCAGTGATAAAAAGCGCTTTTAGAGGAAGTTTTGTTAAAAAAATATGTAACTATCTTCACGATTGCGTCAGAGAAGAAGTCAAATCTTCGACATTTAGGAATTTGAAGGGTGACAAAGAAAATAAATGGGTCTTTTTGGAAGGAAACGAAAAGGTTTTTTCCAATTTTGACGAACCAATGATGCTTGATGGCACAAATTCATATTTAACAGAGCTTATGATTCAATCGGAAATGAATCAAAAAGAAAAATACCTTATTTACGGCTTTTTATTTTTAGTCGGAAAAAATTCTAAAACAAGAAAGAATAATGAATTTTTAACCCCGCTTTTATATGCCCCTTCAAAACTTGAACGAGATGGCGTTAATCTTAAATTAACCATACTGGAAGATGTTTTATCGCTTAATACCGGTGCAATTTCACAATTGATTCAAAATGAAGACGAAGAACAAACCGATGCAATGTTATCGGGGTTATTGGATGTTGTGCCGAAGCTTCCTATGACAAAACAGGATGTTGATGTATTTTTAACAACCTTAAAATCGCTTGTACCTGATATTGAAATAAATTTGACTTGTCAAAATGATAATGACATAAAACAAAATGAAGAAGATTTTTATAATCGAAAAATTGAACTTAATGAGCTTGATGACATTCAAAACGAAAACTTTGATTTTGAAACGTTGCAAAAAATAAGTCAAAATTACGCTAATCCAAAAGCACAGCTTTTATCCGTTCAGCCGCTTCAGGCCGTGATTTTAACCACTCGCCCAAGCGTTAGCGCGGGAGTGTTACATGAACTGTTGCAAATTGCCGATTGCCCCCAGGGTACGATTCGAGAAACAGTGCTTGATGTAATTAATCAAGAATTTTTAGAATCAACCGGTCAAAGTGAAATCAAAATCACAGATGATGATATTTCAAACTTTTTCCCGGTAACACCGCTATCGTTATCGGATAGCCAGCTTGATGTCATAAAAAAAATTGAACAAAATGATTTTTTGGCGGTTCAAGGCCCTCCGGGTACCGGAAAAAGCCAAACTATAGTTAATGTTGCCGCTCATTTAATTGCAAAAGGCAAAACTGTTTTAATTGCAAGCAGAATGGATAAAGCTGTCGATGTTGTAGCAGACAGGCTCAATGAATTAAACGCGCCCTATCTTGCCCTTAGAGCGGGCAGAGCGAACTATCAAAGAGCGCTGAGCGCAAAATTACAAGAACTTTTATCAAACAAAGCCGACTTAAATATATCAGACAGCGATAACTTAACGGCCGATGTTGACGATATGAAAGAGCTTTTGGGCGATATTAATCATCTTGAAAATTTGGTAAATGAAATTTTATCTTTAGAAAAAAAATACACTGAAATTTTTGAAGAATATGATTCAATTAAAGATACCATTCCAAATCTTGCTTTAATATCGAATAAAATTAAATATCAACAGCTCCAAGAGGTCAAAAAAATCTATAATCTGGTTGAAACAATAGAGAAAAAATCCAAAAAAAACCTGTTTGATAAAATTAAGCTCTTTTTTGACTATCGAAAAATAAAAAAATTATTGGAATTACAAAAAATTGCCAACAATGAAATATTTAAAAAACTTCCGCTCGAGCTTAGTTTTGCGCTTGAAAAAACAAAACTGCAAAATTGCGAAGATGAAATTTTTTCAAAAGGCAATCTCCATCAAATTTTAAGAAGAATAAAAACCTTAAAATCAAAACAAAAACACCTCGCAATCGATATATTAAAAAACAAAAGAAGAACGGCACTAAAAAACATCCTCTCGGATGCGCAAAAGCGAAGAAGGCTTATGATTCATTCTAAATCACTGGTTTCAAGAAAAACGGCACTTCAAAATAAAATCCTTCAAAAAGAAGATTTTAAACCTCTTTTAAACGCTTTTCCCTGCTGGTGCATTACAACATACGCCATATCAAACGTATTACCTTTAAAACCCGCGATGTTTGATGTGGTTATCATTGATGAAGCTTCGCAATGCGACATTGCTTCTTGCATTCCTTTGTTATTCAGAGCCAAAAAAGCAATAATTGTGGGCGATGATAAGCAATTGCCGCATTTGTCATTTTTGGAAAAAGCAAAAGAACAAAGTCTTCTCTCGCAATATAACATTGATGAAAAATATCAGCTCATGTGGCGATTCAGAGATAACTCGATGTTTGACCTTGCAAACTATTATTCAACAATGCCCACTATGCTTGATGAACATTTCCGCTCAACTCCTTCCATAATTAATTTTTCGACCCATGAGTTTTATGGCGGAAAAATCAAAGTCATGAAGCCGAATTTAAACTGTCAAAATGACGTTGAATTAAAAATCATTAAAGATGCAAAAGTCGATAACGATGCGACAAGAAATATGGCAGAATGCGAAGAAATAATTAAGACGATTCAAGAAATTATTTCAAAAGATGATAGTGACCTTGATACGACAAATTGCACAAAAGAACCCGTATCAATCGGGGTTATTTCTCCCTTTAGAGCTCAGGTTGATTTAATTAATAAAGCACTGTTAAGAGTTTTTTCAACCGATGTTATTTTAAAACACAAAATCGATGTAGGCACAGCCCACACTTTCCAAGGCGATGAAAGAGATATAATGCTTTTATCATGGACATTTGCGCCGAATTCTCATTCTCAAAGCCTGATATTTGCTCAAAAACCGAATCTTTTTAATGTTGCAATAACAAGAGCCCGCCATAAATTAATTAATTTTATTTCAAGAGAAGTAAACGAACTGCCCCCGGGGCTTTTGAGGGATTATCTTGAATTCATTCAAAAAACAAATAATTCAAGTCATAAAAATACCTTTAAAAATAAGCTTGAAAAAGAAGTTTTTGACGAATTAAACGAAGAGTTTCTGTCTTTAAAAGATAAAATATATTCTAACGTTGAAATGGGTTCTGTCACAGCCGATATTGTAATTGATAATCTAGTCGTTGAAATTGATGGCGTTATCGATAACACGCCCGATAAATTAAATCCGATTAAAAAACAACAGATAATTGAAAGATGCGGCTATGACGTGATTCGAGTGACTAATCGCGAATGGATTCTATCAAAAGATGCGGTTTTAGATAGAATCAGACAAAAGCTCGCCCAACTAAAATAAAATAAACAGGATAAACAAGGAGTAAATAATATGCCTTTTGAATTTATAAGACAGCAAATTCCCGATGTGATATTGGTTAAACCAAAAGTCTTTGGCGATAATCGTGGGTTTTTTATGGAAAGCTATAAAAAATCTGATTTTTTTAAAAACGGGATTGATGTTGAATTTAATCAGGATAACCATTCTAAATCTACTGCCCATGTCCTAAGAGGCCTGCATTATCAAGCAAAACCCTACGGGCAAGCAAAACTTGTCCGCTGTTCTTTGGGC
>CANQLJ010000039.1 GCA_947624685.1 Candidatus Gastranaerophilales bacterium
GTAATGTGGTAATTCTTAATACTTGAAAAAGAAAAAGCCCGTCATTGCGGGCCCCGACCCGCAATCTCTTGAGAAGGAAATACCTAAGGTGAAGAGATTCTGAGTCAAGCTCAGAATGACGGTTACATTTTTATTAATTACTATACCTGGTCAGATGCTGAAACAAGTTCAGCATGACAGTATACTCAGATGTTGAGGGCCAATACCTTATCAGATTGCGCTTCGCGCTCGCAATGACGGCGGACCCAACCCTACAAAAAAAACAACTAACCCTAAAAAGGAGGTGCATAAGCAAGAAAAAACACAAAAAAATACCATGAAGAAATTAACAAGAAAAAATTATCCGTACATTGACAATTGCATAATAAATTCCACTTATTAACATATTAAATAATGACTAGAGCTGAATTATAACCAATACACTTGTAGATATTATTTATAATATCGAGGCTAATCTTTTATTCATAAAGATTTTGTATTTGAACACATACCGACAAGGCTCTGTTATCTGCTAAACTATCCATCAATAGGGTCTTGCCGGCTTTTTTTGAGCATAATCACAAATTTAAAAAGAAAGGAGAAGAATTATGGCTCAATATCATCATTTGACTATTTATAAGGCGTCTTATGAGTTTTTAGAATATTTTGCGCTCATATTTAATCAATATAGCCGCGAATATCGTTTTACAATCGGCGAAAGGCTTTTGAACGCTATTATCGACTTTATTTTCCTTATATACAAAGCAAATAGCGCAAAAACGCCAATCGAGAGGTTTAAGATTCTGCAAACGATGGATGAAAAGATGCAAATAATTGAAGTTTCGCTTAGATTATCAAACGGTGTCAAGTGTCTGTCTAAGGAAAAATATATTAATTGCGCCATGAAAACTGCCGAAATTTCAAAACAGCTTGGCGGGTGGATTGCCTATACCGCTTCTTGTGTTTCGAAATTTAAGATAAAACCGCAGAAGTTTTGCGAAAATGCTGATATTGAAAAACAAAAACAAGAAAAAATCGAAGCGAAAAATTATGTTATTGAAGCCCCCAAAGCCCCTTCGGCGGTTTTGGCCGAACAGCTTTGTTTAATTTAAAAACAAAATTATAAATGTAATTATTATTAAAAAGGAGAAAACATGAAAAAAAATAGCATGAAAAAAGACAAGAAAAACTCCGACACTTTGCAAGAAGCAAAACTTACTCCCCAAGCGCTATTAGACGCGTATTTTGATTGTGCTAAGCGCAAAAGAAAGACCGTTCAGGCAATGGAATTTGAATTTTACCGCGAAAGAAATTTGGCGAAATTATATAATGAACTCTCGCAAGGCAGTTATGAAATCGGCAAAAGCATCTGTTTTATCGTGTGCGAGCCAAAATATCGTGAAGTATGGGCGGGAGCGTTCAGAGACAGAATTGTACACCATTTGATTTATAATGCACTGTACGAAAGGTTTTTAAAAAGATTTATCTATGACAGCTATAGCTGTATACCTCTCAAAGGAACTCTCAAAGCTGCCCAAAAGGCGCGAAAGATGAGCCTTCAGGTGAGTCAAAATTATACAAGAAAAGCATATTTTCTCAAAATGGACATAAAAAACTATTTTGTTTCAATTGATAAAGAAATTTTATTTGATGAGATTAAAAAATATGTCGGGGAAAAGTGGCTTATTGATTTGATTCAAAAAGTTATTTTCCATGACCCAAGAAAGAATGTTTATCTGAAATCTCCAAAATATCTCTATAAGAAGCTTCCAAAATACAAAAGTCTTTTTAATACGGATGCTAAAAAGGGTTTGCCTATCGGGAATCTGACAAGTCAATTTTTCTCGAATGTTTATTTAAACAAGCTTGACCAATATGCAAAACATGTCTTGAAATGCAGGCATTATGCAAGGTATGTTGATGATATTGTTGTTTTGGATGAGGATTATAAGTATTTGAATTGGGTTTATTCAAAGATTGACGAATTTTTAAGACAGAGTTTGAATATGGAGTTAAACCATAAAAAGAAAATTTTAAATCTCGTTGATAAAGGGTTTGATTTTGTGGGTCATACAATTCGAAAAAATTGCGTACATTTGAGGGTTCGAACCAAACACAAGTGTTTTAGCGCAGTTAGGGCTTGGCAAAATAATCAAAATAAATTTTCATATGACGAACTTGTTAAAATCAGAGACAAAGTCAACA
The DNA here is from genome assembly GCA_947624685.1 of Candidatus Gastranaerophilales bacterium. GTDB lineage: Bacteria > Cyanobacteriota > Vampirovibrionia > Gastranaerophilales > Gastranaerophilaceae > RUG14156. Next base: position 2,185 of record CANQLJ010000039.1, read on the forward strand.
GCTATCTTGGAATGGCGCGCCATGTGAGCGGATTTAATTTTAGACGTGATGTATTGAGCAACTTTTCAAATTTATTTTTTGCGATTGACAAAAATTATACAAAATTGAAATTGGTTTAATTTGGGTATATCTTTAGTCGCTCTGAGAGTGTATTAAGGATGTTTTAAACCTTGTGCAGCAGAGTTGCTAAAAAATCGTCAAAATAGTTTTTGGTTTATTATTTCGCCATTAAACTGAATTTTAAAAATATTTTTAGATTAAGTGTGTAAGAAAAATTTTGTACATTGATATAACTTTTGAGGCATTTGCGACAACAATTCCGATGCGTACGCCCCTTACTGCAACAACGTCAACGGCGGTTGCTCGGGCTCTACCAATGGCAACTGCAACCCGAACAACGTTTGGGGTAGTTACTCGAGCGGAAGTAATGCTCGCAACTACAACTTGAACAATGGCAATTGGAACGGGCCCAACACAAATGATATGGGCAACGCTTTTTCCGTGCGGTGCGTGGATTTTTTGGTGATATGGGAATGTAAGTTGGATTTTAGATGTTTTAATTTATTTTTTTTCTTTGACGGATACTGCCATTTGGCCTGTTTCTATTCTATTTTATTTTATTTGGTTGTGTGATGGGTTGATTATGATGGGTTTATGGGTTAATGGGTATGATGGGCTTATGGTGGTTAAAAATCTTCATGTTATTTGAGGGAGCAATCCTGCTCCCTCGCTTTTTATGTGTTTATTAAAAAAAACAGCACCGAAGAAATCAAAGAAGATTTTCTCGGGTGCTGTTTTAAATATCTTATCTAAAACAAAATACGGATGTTTTTTGCGCCTGAGCATTTTGTATAATTATAAAACTCAAGTTTGACCAAATGGTGTATTATATTGTATTATTGAACATATGCATCTTAATATACGCAATGGTGTATTTTATAAATTACATTTTAGTTATCAACAGATAAGGGCAGCCGGATTTAAATGAAAAAATTTATTGCAACAATATTAACTATATGGATTCCTATAAAAAAGATAAGAAGAGAGGCTCGTTTTAAACTTATTGTTTTATTTAATGTATCTTGTGCGAGAAAAAAATATTCAATAAAAATTAAAGAAATTAGAAATAAGCTAAAAAACAAACAAAAAATTTCTGTCGGATTTTATGTTGTTTTTGATGCGGTTATACAAACAATTCCTATATTTGAAAAAATGCTTGATGATGATGTTTTTGAGCCATATATTTTAGTAATTCCGGATTCATATCGCGGCGAAGAAAACATGTTTCATCAAATGAAAAAAACATATAATTCTTTAAGCTCAAAATACAAAAATGTCTTAAATTCTTATGACTATGACAAAAAATGCTTCATTGACTATTCTTCAAAATTTGACATAATATTTTTCAATAACCCTTATGATGATATGACACAAGAAATATACGGTATTGTTTATAATTCAAAAAATGGACCCCTCACTTGTTTTACGGATTATGGTTACGACATTTCAAATATGCATTCGCAATCATATCGCACACTTCGATATAATATATTATGGAAAAATTTTATCTTAGAAAAGAATGAGTATTTTAACTGTAAGAAAAATTTAGTAGTAAAAGATGCTAATATTGTCTTGTCGGGCTATTGTAAAATGGATAAAATTGCCCAAATTAAAGAAAATAAAAGAGAGAGAAAAAAGATAATTCTTGCTCCGCACCATAGTATTAACATGCCCGAGTTTTCTCTTTCAAATTTTCTCAGATATTACGACTTCTTTTTGGAATTACCAAAAAAATATCCTCAAATTGATTTTGTATTTAGGCCCCACCCCTTATTATTTGTGACTTTAGAAAAAGATAGTCTTTGGGGTAAGAAAAAAGTTCAACAGTATCTTGATGAGATGACTTCAAATAAAAACGTTGAATATCAAGAAGGCGGAGAATACTTTGAAACTTTTGTTAATTCCGACGCTTTAATCCATGACTGTGGCTCATTTACCGCTGAATATCTTTTTACTAATCATCCCTGCTGCTTTATGTTGAAAGATGACAAAACAACGGATAAAAATAGCAATGATTTTCATAAAGCCTGCATTAATAACCACTATAAGGCATATAATCAGGAGCAAATTATTGATTTTATCGAAAATGTTGTAATAAAAGAAAAAGATACAATGTTTGAAAAAAGAAAAAAATTCAAAGAAGAAAATTTATTAATTAATTACCCTAATGTATCCGATTTTATAATTAATCATATTAAAGAGGCTATAAAATGACAAAATTCATATTCGATTTAGATGGGACTATAACAAAACAACAAACCCTGCCTTTAATTTCAAAACATTTTAGTGTTCAAGATGAAATTGATAATCTGACAAATAAAACCGCTATGTCAGCGTCCTTCCCTCCCCCCCCCTTTTTTTTTATTGAATCTTTTATAAAATATGTTTATATACTTAAAAAATTGCCCGTGGATGAAATTGCGCAATTATTAGCCGGCGTTGAACTTCATCAAAAAGTTGTTGATTTTATTAAAAAAAATAAAGAAAATTGTATAATTGCAACAATTAATCTCGAGTGCTGGATTAAACAGTTGTTGTCTAAGGTTGACTGCTGCTTTTATAGTTCGGATGGGATAACAGAAGATAATAAAATAGTAAAACTTACAAGAATTTTAAGGAATGAAAAAATCGTCGAGCGTTTTCAATCCGAAGGAGAAAAAGTTGTGTTTATTGGTAGCGCAGATGGCGATATAGAAGCCATGAGAAAAGCTGATGTTTCTATTGCATCAAACTTGAATCGTAAAATGACTCAAGGCGCGTTATCTGTTGCCGATTATCTTGTATTTAGCGAGGAGGCGCTATGTTATCAACTAAATCAGTTATTATAAGCTGCGCAGGAATTGGTTCAAGGCTTGGTTTATCAACAACAAAAGCCCTGATTGACTTTAATGGCAGAAGTTTGATAAGTTATCAATTAGAATTATTAAAAGATGTTGAAAATATAAGGGTTGTTGTCGGTTTTCAGGCAAATGACGTTATTAAAGAAGTCTTAAAATATCGAAAAGACGCTATATTTGTCTTTAATCATAATTATTTTGAAACTAAAACCGGCGCAAGCTATTATCTTGGCGCAAAAGATGGCAATGAATTTGCAATAGAGTATGATGGCGATTTGGTTGTACATCCGGATGATATGAAAATGCTTCTTGAACAAGAAAGCGAATGGATTGCGTATTCTGATAAGACATCCGACGATGGAATTTTTGTAAAGACTAATTCTATTGGTGATGTTTTAGCTTTTTCAACAGAACTGGGCAACTATGAATGGACAGGCCCCTGTTGTATCAGAAAAGAAAAAGTAAAATATTCGCCAAATCATGTCTATAATCAATTGGAACCATATCTTCCCATGCGAGGGATAAAAATCCGCGCTTATGATATTGATACTTATGACGATTATCAAAGAGTATTGAAATTAACAAAAGAGTGGTAAATTTTTTAACACTTAATTAAATTTAAAAATTTCTTTATGTTTTTGAAAATTTAGTTAATAACGTTTAAATCAGATGCGACTGAGTAACTTAGCTGCGCGTAAGCTTTAACTTGTTTAACTTGGGTATCAAAAAACAGCACCAAAGAAGATTTTCTTGGTGCTGTTTTAAAATATCTTATCTAAAACAATAATTATAGTTTAGAAACTACCATTAATGTAGTTTCAGCCAATCTTGTCGAATAACCGCATTCATTATCATACCAAGATACGACTTTAACCATATTGTCGCCCATTGTCATTGTCAAAGCAGCATCAACCGTTGAAGATTGGTGCGTTCCGATGTAGTCGGTTGAAACTAACGGTTCTTCGCTATAGCATAAGATATGTCCGTCCGCTGCTTCTTTTAGCGCTGCATTAACCGCTTCAACGCTAACGGGTTTAGATGTTTCAACTACAACGTCAACAACCGAAACATCAGGAGTAGGAACTCTCATTGCAAAGCCGTTTAATTTACCTTTCAATTGAGGTAAAACTAATGCTACAGCTTTTGCTGCCCCTGTAATTAATTAATTTTCTTATTATTTAATTTTATTAAGAGCCTCTCTTAACCATTTTTCGTGTTTTTCTATTTCTTTAGACAGTTGTACAATTCTGCTTGTCCATCTGGAAACTTCCGAACCTCCATTTTTTTGCATTTCTTTTGCATGTTTTAATTCGCGTCTTAAGTCATTTAGTTCGGTTTGTAAGATTTTAGGGTCGCTTGAATAATGTCCGAAAGAAATATTTTGCATTAATTGACTGTTTCCCAGACGTCTTGCTATACTAGCATCTGCAGCAGCTGATGCAACAGATTTAATTGCAGTTTGCGCAGGTAATTTAGAAGCTAAATGTGCAACTATGGAAGGACCAAAATAATATGCGCCTGCTCCCATCGCAACAGCACCCACGACAACAGCAACAGCTTTTAAGATATTATTTCTTCTTTTAATATTTGTTTCTTTTTTAGCTAATGTGTCAACCTTAGATAAAAAATCGGCCAAATCAACTTGCTCGTCATTCGGTAACAATTTTGTAATTTCAAGAACTATATCTTTATAATTTTTATCTTTTTCAAGCTCAACAAGCTTTGCTCTTATTATACCTCGAGTGTATTGTTTTATTTCTGATGTGTTATTATCAATTGAATAAAGGTACTTATTTGCTTCAATTAATTCTTCTAACTGTTGAGCTTCCAATTGTAAAGATGTATTTGAATATTCATCAAAACTTCTTGAAAAATCATTAATAGAATCATTTATCGTATCTAATTTTGAAGAAATTTTATTTCCCTGAATATTTATATCCTTATTATCACTATTGAGTTGATGAAATTTATCAGACATTATTTTGTTAAATTCGCTATCTGATATATCAAGATTATTATCATTAACCAACTTCAAATTGCCTGCTTCAAAAAACACGAGTTCTTCCATAGTTTGAGATATATTGATATTGGGATTATTAATCAGCATTTTAAAATTATCATTATCTTTATATCTTGATACAAATTCTTTTTGCTCAATAGTAAGCATTGAATTATTAATAAGGGATTTTATTTTTCTGTTTGTTTCCCCTTTCATATTTTGATTAATTGAATTTAATAAAACAATATTTCTGTTTGTTATATCATCAAGAACCATTGAATTAAAATATTCTTCAGCGTTAGCGACTAAGCTTTCCCAAGTTCTTTTCAGTTCTATAGAATCTCCTGTTTGAATTGCGGTTTGAAAAGAATTTAATAATTTATTCAATTCAATATCATCTTGGTTCTGAACTTTATCATTAAGTAACTTTAAAATATATTGAATATTACTTTTATCTTCTTCATTTGCATCTTTTGACAAAATGGATATATCAAATATTTTTTTATCAAAGATATTTTCTTTTGCGCTATTTATTAATTTGTCTTTTTCATCGCTTAATTGAGCCAAAATATCCATCGTATTAAGTTCAATTGTTGTAATATCACCTTGTTCTACCCCATTTGTTACTGCTTTTATAAATACCTCATTATTAATTTGTTTTTGTAATATTTCTTTTTGTTTGTCCGTTAATTCTTCTTCATTATCCAAAATATCCTCAAAAGCAATTTCTGCAGACTGCGCTTGTTGATTATTGTTATTTAAATATTCCAACGTTAAATTAATTAAATTATTCGTTTTTTTGATTATCCGCAAGAGTATTTTCCATCCACATTTTTTTGAGTCTTGGTGTGAAGTGAGAATGTTGATTAAGACCTTGTTCTTTTTCAATCCAAAAATCAACCAAAGGTTTATCGTCAATTGTAATATCTTGAAGTAAATCAGAATCACTTGAGGATAAATAAGCTTCTAAGGAAGTAATAATTGCACTATTTTTATCTTCTATAGGTTCATAATCGCTTGTTATAACCGGTGTTTCGTTTTGTATATTTTTAATAATATCTTGTATATTTTCTATAATTTCATCGGATACATTTAATTTTTGCAATAATCCTCTATTCACAAGCCAACTGAATGAGTTTTGCGCTTTTTGAAGCTGTTTTTGGGAAATATTTCTTTTTATTGAAAGAGAATTTTCTAAAATGCACTCTTCAAAAGGTTTTTTAGTATTTTCATATTCATCACAAGACAGATTAACAATTCTTTTAATAATATCGTTTGTATAAGCTCCATCTTCATTGGGAGATAAAATTGCTTCAATTTTTTCAAAATCAATATTATTTTCATCAATTGTAAAAGAATCAGGATCACTTTCTTTTATATAAAATTTTACTATATCTGATAAATTTTCGCCCTCAGGTGTTCTAAGTGCAATTGCTTTATTGATTTTATTGTCTTGGATTAATTCCGGACTTATTTTCTCAGGGTTTTCGGTTGTAAAAAAGAATGTTACGCCGCTTGCGTATCTGTTATAATCATTGGGAAGTTTAACGCAATTTTCAAGCATGTTTTTCATATATAATACATTTTTTTGGCATTCTAAAGTATCATTCAAATACAAATCAGCATTTTCCAGTAATATTGCTGTTCTTTGTTTTGTATCGATATATCTTTTTCTTGCTTCTTGCATTTCATCTCTGACGGTTTTTGTAAATTCATCTGCTACAGGATTAATTTCAACCAATTTACATCCTGTTTCATTTACAACGGCATTGGCAAATCTTGTTTTTCCGCTACCCGGACCTCCTGAAATAAGTATTGAAGAAGGTATATCATCATCTGATTGCTTGACAGGCAAAATAAATGTCTTTACAATGTCTTTTTTTTCATTTTTATAACCTGCAAATTTTTTATCAAGCTTTGATATGATTTGTTTTTCTAAATCATCTTGATTGTTTAAATTTGAAGTAAAAGAGATGTTTTTTGTCCCGAAAAAATAATTTTTAGAGCAATCGTTTTTGCTATAGTTTGTTATATTGTTTGAATTTGTGCTATTTTGATTTTTTTTGTTTAAAAATTGTATTTTTTGATTTTGATTAATCGTGCTAAATTCTACTTTCATTTTTATATCCTTTTTAAATCATACTATTCAATTTATCAAATAGCGTTTGCGCTAAATTTCTTACCTTATCGCTTTTGTGATTTAATAATTTTTCTTTTATAATTTTACTTATAAATTTTAAATCTTCTTTATCTGTTTTTGGATTAATCAAAGCATTTATTGTATCCAGAGTTACAATATATGTTTCATCATTATAAGGTACAACTCCTTGAATAGGTGAAAAAGCTTCATATAATCTTGCTGAATCACCCAGATTTTTATATGCCTTTTCTGCTGCTTGTACTAATTCGTCATCATCTGCAGTGGCAAAATATATTAATTTGTCTGCTTGTTCGCCTGCTCCATATTTTCCTACGGCTTCAATTGCTTTTAAATTTAATTCTTTATCACTTGTCTCAAGATATTTTTTAATACTTTCTATATATTCAAATTTTTGAATTTTTGTAGGGTTATCTTTGAAATCCGGAGTTGGGAATGATGGTTTTTGGATTGGAGTTTGAATTGGTTTGTCTGCAATTGTTTGGGATTTTTTTATATCGGTTAATTCTTTTTTTATAGTTGTTTGGACTTCTGTTTTTGAAACAATTTTGTCATCAGCATTATCCGGTTTTTTAAGTAACCCATCTGAAATATTTTGTGCAATGTTGTTTTCTTTTGGATTTATTTCAGTTGGCTGCTTTTTAAAATGTTTTTGAAAGAAAATATATATATTTTTTCTGTTCAAAAAAGCAGCTATGGCAGCTATGGCAGTTATTATTGAAGCTATTATTATATTTCTCTTTTTCTTATCAATTTTATTTTTAGATTCAAAAGAATCATATTTTTGTTCTTGAACGGATGTTGAAATTTTTTTGGTATTATTATGCAAAGCAATTTTATCCTCTTTAATATTTAGAGGGTTAGTATTTTTTATAAATTCATTCATATTTACCATACGCATCCTATAATATTTAAAACACTTGAATAAAAATTTTTACCCTTTTATCAGTTCATTTATTTTTTCATAAGTATAAATTGCTAAATTTCTTACCTTATCGCTTTCGTGATTTAATAATTTTTCTTTTATAATTTTACTTATAAATTTTAAATCTTCTTTATCTGTTTTTGGATTAATCAAAGCATTTATTGTATCCAGAGTTACAATATATGTTTCATCATTATAAGGTACAACTCCTTGAATAGGTGAAAAAGCTTCATATAATCTTGCTGAATCACCCAGATTTTTATATGCCTTTTCTGCTGCTTGTACTAATTCGTCATCATCTGCAGTGGCAAAATATATTAATTTGTCTGCTTGTTCGCCTGCTCCATATTTTCCTACGGCTTCAATTGCTTTTAAATTTAATTCTTTATCACTTGTCTCAAGATATTTTTTAATACTTTCTATATATTCAAATTTTTGAATTTTTGTAGGGTTATCTTTGAAATCCGGAGTTGGGAATGATGGTTTTTTTGCGGTTGTTTGAGGTTTTACGGTATTTTGTTTATCAGTCTTAGAATTGTGTTTGGTTATACCAATATTTTTATCTTCAATTGTATCTAGTGATTCAATTGTATTGATAATATCCAGATTTTTGTCAAGTTCGATATATTCGTCTTCTTTATCTTTTTTCCAAGGTATCAAATTTAATAAAATATCAAAAAACTTTTTTAAATTTTCCTTATGCATTCTGGCTTTGGGACTATTGGTATCTTGTGTTATTTCTACAGTAGTTGGTATCCTGTCATTAGAATTATTTTTGGCTTGTTTTCTGCACGATCCTTTGTATGTTACCACATTACTTACTTGTGCTATTTTCATTTTATCTTGCTCCTATACTTTTATATTCTTCTTGATAGTTTTTATAGTCATTAGGAGAAATATTTCTTTTTGAATTATTTATTACATTTTGCAGATGTTCTATAAATGAATATTTTTCATCCGTATCTCTGTTAAATTCATCAAATGCTCTTTTTACTATACCTTTTATTGCGTCGTTTCCATAAGCGCCCTTTTCATTATTCGGACCCATTTCTTTTGCAATATCATCTAAATTAAGCTTTTCAACATTAACATAATTACCGTCCGGGTCAAATTTCTTTATATAAAATTTTATTATTTCTTTAATACTTTCTTCTGAAGCAGGTTCCAGTGCTATTACTTTTTCTAATTTTTCATATCTTGATAGAATTTCATTTGTTATAAGTGAAGGATGATTTGTCGTAAAGAAAAATGTTACGGCGCTGGCATTTGCTATATCATCATTGGGGGTTTTCGAGCAATTATCAAGAACACTTTTCATAAATGCTATATTTTTTCTGTTTTCAATTGTATTTTCAAGATGCAAATCAATTTCATTTATTAAAATTATTGTTCTTTGTCTCGTATCGACATATCTTTTTTTTGCTTCTTTCATCTCATCTCTTACAACTTTTGTAAACTCATCTGATTCCGGATTAATTTCAACCAATTTACATCCTGATTCATTTGCAACAGCGTTTACAAAAGTTGTTTTTCCGGTACCGATTAAACCATATAAAAGAATTGAATTGGGAACATTTGCTTCAAGTCCTGCTCTTTCCATTGCAATCTCATCAATGAATGTATTTCTTACAATCATTTTTTCAGATTTATATCCTGCAATTTGTTCGCCTAAATTAGCTTTTTGATTTATTTGAAATGCTTTTGATATTTCTGAAGCTTTTTTCCATTTATCTAATTGTGCACTTTGTTTATCAAGTTGGGCTTGTATGATGCTATTTTGTTTTGCTTTTGCATCTATTGTGCTAAGATCATTTTTTATCGTTGCTTGGTTTAATAACAGTGTATCACACGCTATTTTTTCTTTTTTAAGCTTATCTGCTGCTTCTTTTTCGAGTTTTTCAGGTTCCATGGTAAAATTTCTTTTCCAAAATGACATTTCTTTTATAGCTTTTTTAGTTTGTTTATCAAGTTCTTTTTTTCTATCTTCCTCATTCCACTTTAGCGCCCATTCTAAAGTATAAATATTATTGTTGGCTTTAAAACTTAACTTAGAAAAATGATCTTTTGCTTGTTTGTTTTGATTTTCATTAAATGAAACAGGACTTGCCGCATTTAAATTGAAAATTGAATTAGCGTAATTTATTTTTGTACGCTTAAAATTATTGGATAAATTCCTTAGACCAACTGAACTGATTTGCATAAGTGAACCTTTCTTTTCCTCTCTTTTAAATTATCTTATCACTTACTAAACAAGTGAAATTTATTTTTTGCTATTTTTTTGATAAATATTAAAATTTTGTTACAAATAAGAAAAAAATTATGTTTAAAAGGGTGAAATATAAAAACATTTTTTATTCTAATTGCAAAAGCTGTTTTAATCCTCTACACAAATAAAAAAACAGCACCAAAGAAGATTTTCTTAGGTACTGTTTAAAATATCTTATCTAAAACAATAATTATAGTTTAGATGCTACCATTAAAGTAGTTTCAGCCAATCTTGTCGAATAACCGCATTCGTTATCATACCAAGATACGACTTTAACCATATTGTCGCCCATTGTCATTGTCAAAGCGGCATCAACCGTTGAAGATTGGTGCGTTCCGATGTAATCTGTTGATACTAACGGCTCTTCACTATAGCAAAGGATATGTCCGTCTGCTGCTTCTTTTAATGCTGCGTTTACCGCTTCAACCGTAACGGGTTTAGATGTTTCAACTACTACGTCAACTACTGAAACATCCGGAGTAGGAACTCTCATGGCAAAGCCGTTTAATTTACCTTTCAATTGCGGTAGAACTAATGCTACAGCTTTTGCTGCCCCTGTTGTAGTAGGAACGATGTTTAAAGCACCAGCACGAGCTCTACGAGGATCTTTGTGACCTGCGTCTAAGATTCTTTGATCACCGGTGTAAGAGTGTACGGTAGTCATCAAGCCTTTTACGATACCGAATTTTTCATCTAAAACTTTAGCAACCGGAGCTAAGCAGTTTGTTGTGCAAGATGCCATAGAAATGACATGGTGCTTAGCAGGGTCATATTCTTTATCGTTTACGCCTAAAACAATTGTCTTATCTTCGTTTTTAGCCGGAGCTGAAATGATAACTTTTTTAGCGCCTGCGTCGATGTGAGCATGAGCTTTAAGAGCATCTGTATAGAAGCCTGTAGATTCAACTACAACTTCAACTCCCAATTCTTTCCAAGGTAATTGAGCGGGGTCTTTTTCAGCGTAGAATTTGATTTTTTTGCCGTTGATTACAAGACCTTTGTCATAAACTTCAACAGTTCCTTCGAATGTTCCCATAACAGAGTCATATTTGAAAACATGGGCTGCGTTTTGAGGTGTTAAACCGGGGTCATTAATTGCAACGTAGTCAATTTTATCAAAAATTCCTTCTTTAATGGCAGCGCGAAGTGTGTTTCTACCGATTCTGCCAAAGCCGTTAATTGCAACTTTTGTCATTAAGTATCTCCTTATAAAATGTGTTATTAATACTACAAGCTTATTATCCTACAAAAAATTTCTCTTGCAAGACGATTAATCGAAAAAACCTTAAAAAAATTTTAACAAAAATTTATATTCAACTTTACTTATTTTATATGATAAAATTTTACTATGCTCAAGAGGTTTATTTTTTCAATATTTATATTAAATTTGTTTTTAAATCCATTTTTAAACTCAATACACGCTAAAGACTTGATGGAAGTAGGCGATGTTGATAAATTTGATGTTAAATATACTCAAAAAGTGGACACTCTTAAAGGTTCTTTGTTTGTTGATAATGCGATGGATGCGCAAAATCAAATAAATGAGCAGCAAAAAGCCGATATGGAAGATATTGAAAATATCTGGAATGCGGCTGTTGAAAATAATCAGATGATTGCTTTCTGTCTAAAAAAGCTCGCTATCCCATCTGAGCAAAGAAGAATCCATTCATCCTTAATGGCAAAATCAGTGAGTGCGCTAATTTCCGGTGCTGCACTTTTGCCTTCTTTTTTGGGGATGAACTATGGAATCCAATCGGGCGCTTATGCGGCAGGAAGGCTTGCTAACGGTTTAATTAATAAAGAAAATAATCAAAAACTTGAAAACCCTTCTATTACTGATACTGAAGCAATTGAACTGGCGAGCTTAATTGAAGACTTACAAGATGAGATAATTGTTGATTATTATAACTATAAAGGGGCGCTATTGAAGCTTAAAAAATGCCGCGAGCAACTGCTTTTGCAAAATAAAAACTACTCTGAAGCACTAAGCGACAATAATCTTGTTGATATTTCAATAGCATCGAGCGAATGGGACGAAGGGTTAATTGAAGAATATAAGCTCAAACAGGAGGTAAAAAAATATTACTATTCGCTAAGCCGCCTTGCGGGCAAAAAAACAATCGAAAACTTAAACATCGCTCAATATGATTTGGTTACTCAAAATGTCGATAAAAACGAACTAAATTTTGAAAAAAAATTACTACCCTCAAAAGCTTCCCTCAGCGATTCCGGAGGGAAAAAATGATACAAAAAGTGAAACAAAAAGTGAAACAAAAAAGCACAGTTTTTTTAAGGTATAATTTTTTTATTTCATTTATTTTGTCTTTATTCGTTCTCATTTCTTCAAACACATACGCTACAACTATTGATGATTTAAAAGAAATGAAGCCGATGGAAGGCAGAATGGGTAATTCTTCAACGGTTGAACCGTATTTTAGGCAGAATGCTTTTTTGGATCAAAATGATTCTAAATATACCCGTTCTACAAAAATTATCAAATCCGTAAATCAAACTGATATTGTTGAAAATAAGAAAAATAAACCCGAAATAAGTGAAAATAAACAGGATTTTAATCAAAGCTACGCCGATTTATCTTTAAAAAAACTGGCAAAAGATGTCTATAGCGAGCTAAATGATGATGAAATGACAATAAATAGCGATTTAAGCATCCTTTGGGCAGCGGCTTTAGAGCGCTCTGAAACAATGAAATACACTATTTATAAGCTATCAAACCCTGATGAAGATAAGCCAAATGACAGTGCAATTAAAAAAATATTAAAGCCTATAGCAAACATAACTTCACTTGCGGGAGCAAGCGTGGCAGGTGACCCTTATGCGGCAGCGGGAGCGCTGATTGGGGGCGGGCTTGTCAATGCTTTTATGAAAGATGATAAAGAATTTAACTATCAATTTTCAAAGGTGTCTGACGCGGATATGGTTCTTTTGGTTCGAAAAATTGATGATTTACAAAAAAAATTGCTCTCTTTGTATATGGATTATAAAACCAAACAGGAAATTATGAATATGCAAAATGAAAATTTCAAAAAAAGAGAACAAATTTATAATGAAGCAAAAAATAAACCAAAAGACGTCCTTGCAATTGCCGATAGTTACTATCGTAACGCCAAAAAAGATTTTCAAAAAGCAAGTGATGAGTTTTTAACTTCAAAGGCAATTCTAGAAAACCTCGTCGGCGTTGAGGCCCTAAGTAAAATAAATTAACAAAAACAATTATTTTTTATAAAAAACGGATGCTTCTATTTTAGCATCCGTTTTTTGGTTTTATAGGTTTTTTGTTTACTATTTTGTCATTGCGTTTTGAACAGCAACAGCACAAGCTACCGTTGCTCCAACCATCGGGTTATTTCCCATACCGATTACGCCCATCATTTCAACGTGAGCGGGAACTGAAGACGAACCCGCAAATTGAGCATCTCCGTGCATTCTTCCCATGGTATCGGTCATACCGTAACTTGCCGGGCCCGCTGCAACGTTATCGGGGTGAAGTGTTCTTCCCGTGCCGCCGCCTGAAGCAACAGAGAAATATTTTCTGCCTTGTTCAATTGCCCATTTTTTATAAGTTCCGGCTACAGGGTGTTGGAATCTTGTCGGGTTTGTTGAATTACCCGTGATTGAAACATCAACCCCTTCTTTAATCATTATAGCGACACCTTCTGATACATCATCAGCGCCGTAGCATTTAACTTTTGCTCTTTCGCCGTCACTATAGGGTGTTTCTTTAACGACTTTTAATTCGCCTGTTTTATAGTCATATTCCGTTTCAACGTGAGTAAAGCCGTTGATTCTTGATATAATTAGCGCTGCATCTTTTCCAAGGCCGTTTAAGATGACTCTTAAAGGTTCTTTTCTTACTTTATTAGCGTTTCTTGCAATTCCAATAGCACCTTCCGCTGCGGCGAATGATTCATGGCCCGCTAAAAAGCAGAAACATTTTGTTTCTTCTCTTAAAAGCATTGCACCTAAGTTACCGTGGCCAAGGCCCACTTTTCTTGTGTCACCAACTGACCCCGGGACTGCGAAAGCTTGTAAGCCGATTCCGATT
>CANQLJ010000040.1 GCA_947624685.1 Candidatus Gastranaerophilales bacterium
TTGATATAACGTTTGTGGGGATATAGGCCGAAACGTCTCCCGCTTGCGTTTCGATGATAGGAAGAGCCGTAATTGAACCTGCTCCTCTTTCGTCGGACAACTTACAAGCGCGCTCAAGTAATCTTGAATGAAGATAGAAAACGTCTCCGGGGTATGCTTCACGTCCCGGGGGTCTTTTTAAAAGCAGGCTCATCGCACGATACGCTTGAGCGTGTTTTGTTAAATCATCATATATAATTAAAACGTGGCGGCCGCTTTCTAAAAATTCTTCCGCAATGGCGCATCCTGCAAAAGGTGCGATATATTGTAAAGGTGCGGAGTTATCGGCAGTAGCTGAAACGATTATTGAATAATCCATTGCCTGATATTGTTCAAGAGTTTTCGCGATGTGAGCAACGGTCGAGGTTTTTTGCCCGATTGCGACATAAATACAAATAACATCTTTTCCTTTTTGGTTAATTATTGTATCGATTGCGATTGCGGTTTTTCCCGTTTGCCTGTCGCCTATTATAAGTTCTCTTTGGCCTCTGCCTATAGGAGTTAGAGCATCAATTGCGCTTAAGCCCGTTTGCAGAGGTTCATGGACTGATTTTCTCTCGATAATCCCCGGTGCAACACGCTCAATCGGGCGGGTTTTAGTAGTGTGAATATCGCCTTTACCGTCAAGCACAACACCCGTCGGGTCAATGATTCTTCCTATCAATTCATCACCTACAGGGATTGAAGCGATTCTTCCCGTTGATTTAACGCTCATACCTTCTTTAATTGAAGTGTAATCGCCCAAAATTACCGCCCCGACGTTATCTTCTTCGAGGTTCAGTGCGATACCCAAAGTTTTATTTTCGTCATCAAATTCAACAAGCTCTGATGACATGACGTTTTTTAAACCATATATTCTTGAAATACCGTCAGAAATTTCAATGACGCTTCCGACGTTGTCTACTTGAAGTGACGAAGAATAGTTTTCAATTTTTGATTTAATGATTGCGCTGATTTCGGAACTATTGATTGTTGATGACATATATTTTGCCTTTCTAAAATTATTTATCTTTTAAATATTTTTCATTTTGTCAAATTTTGTTTTGAGACTTAAATCTATAACTTTATCTTCAAATTTCACAACCAAACCCCCCAGAATATCTTTGTTTGATTCGTAATTCAAGATAATTTGTTTTTGGAGTTTGGATGATAATTTTTCTTTTAATCTTTCTTTTTGATTATCGTCAAGCTCAACTACGCTTACGACGTCGATTTTTTGAGAATTTTGGATAATATCTTTTTGTTTTTTAAAAAGTTCAAATATCGTTTTAAAAATCAAAAATCTTCCCTCATCAAGCAAAGTGTAGATGAAATTAAGGGATTTTTCGTTGATTTTATTTTCAAAAGCAGCCTTGATTGTTTCTTTTTTGTCAAAAAGAGAAATGACCGGATGAGAGAAAAAGGATTTTAGCTCGTCATTTTGAAAAATCGCCTCATTTACAAGCGCTAAGTCATTATTGATTTCTTCAAGATTTTCTTTAGCGCTTTCACAAAGTGCCAAAGCATATCTTTTTGCAGTTTTAATATTTTTTATGTCGATATTTTTGTTCAAAACAGATTTCCTTCAATTTCGCTTATTTCGTTAATTGATATATCAATGAGCTTTCTTTGAGTGGCGTCATCAAGTCTTTTTATGACTTCATCTCGCGCAATATTGACGCAAGAGAGATAGATTTCGTCGGTTGTCAGTTTTTTGAATTTTTGCGCTTGGTTTAAAAGCGCTTTTTCGTTTTGTTTTGAAATTTGTTCTTTTTGGATATTTGTTTTTTGTTGTTGCTGCTCTTTTATGGCAATGGCATTGTTTTTTGCGTTGTCCAAAATTTCTTTTTGAAGCTTGGGTGTGTCTTTTGCGCTTCTTTTGATTTTTTTATATTCTTCAAGCGCCAATTTTGTGTCAGAAGCGCTTTTTTCAACTTTTTCTTTTGTCGAAGCTGCCATATCGTCAATGATTGAACCCAGGTTACATTTTTTAAATATCAAACGCAGGGTAAATATGACAATTAAAAAATTGATTAAATTAGAACTTAAAATTTGTTCGTATATTTGTTGAAGTGAGCTCATTTTTGCTTTTTCACCTTTAGTTTTTATCAGATTTTAAGATATTTGTCGATTTCGCTGTC
This sequence comes from Candidatus Gastranaerophilales bacterium, assembly GCA_947624685.1. GTDB lineage: Bacteria > Cyanobacteriota > Vampirovibrionia > Gastranaerophilales > Gastranaerophilaceae > RUG14156. The sequence goes on from CANQLJ010000040.1 coordinate 2,160, forward strand.
GTTCAATTCAATTTCAATATCTTCATTTAATATCTTTGAAACGATTGATTTTACAATATCTTTTATTTGAGATTTAATTTCATGTTTTGCGGTTTTGCTTTCTTGTTCAAGATTAGCGCGGTTTTTTTCCATTTCATCTTTGGCTAAAGTTTTTGCTTGGTTGATTTGCGCTTCATTTTCAAGCTTCGAAGCCAAAGATGCCTCTTTTAAAATATTGCTTGCTTCGTCTCTTGAAGCGTCAAGGAGCTGTTGTTTTTGTTCCAAAAGGGTTTTAGACTTTTGAATGGAGTCTTGTTCCATTTTGGAATTTTTGAAATAAAAATTGTCACGATTTTCAATTGCTTTTGATATGGGTTTTAAGACGATAAATTTAATGATAAGAAGAAATATCAAAAAACTTATTATCGCAAAAAGCATTGTCCCATCTATCTGCATCAACATAATTTAAACTAAACTCCTAAATTGCACAATTTTAAAAGGTATCAAGTGCGCCTAAAAACTTATCATAAAGTTAATTAAGCGCACCCAATTCTTTTATTTATTTCAAAACAAAACCGATTAAAATTACAACCAAAAGGGCATAAATTGCACAAGCTTCGATTAAACCCGCGCCAATGTAGAAGTATTTTGAAATTTGTCCTTCAACTTCGGGTTGTCTTGCAATAGATTCAATGATTGCTTTAGTGGCAAGCCCCAGACCGATACCCGGGCCCACAACGCCAAAACCGATTGCTAAACCCATTGCGATAAATTTTAATACTGATAAATCCATATTTTTCTCCTTTTTCTTTTATTATTTTATTTTTTATTATTTTTATTTTAATGATTCTTAGCCACCGCAGAACTTATATAAGCGCTCGTTAAAAGTGTGAAAACAAGGGCTTGGATAAACGCTACAAAAAGTTCAAAAAACATTATAGGTAAAGGTAACAGTGACCCTAAAAATAAGCTTATATTATAAACTAATCCGCTTGGAAGTATTCCGCCTAAGTGATTTTGACAAAAGACATTTATGGATTCGGGCGACAACAAAGATGCAATGAGCCCGCCTAAAACCATAATCAATATTTCGCCCGCTAATATATTTGCAAAAAGACGAAGTGCAAGGGTTAGGGGTCTTACAAAATCTTCTAAAATATTAAAAGGCGTCATAAACCAAACAGGCTGGAAATAGTGTTTAAAATAGCCAATTCCTTTCATTTTGACACCTGAAGCTATATAATAAATTAAAACAATTATTGCTAACGCCGCCGTAACGTTAATATCATTTGTGGGAGAAGCAAATTCGCCCCCTAAGTTTTTTATGAACGGAAAGAAATTTAATAATTTCCAAGGCAATTGCCCGATTAAGTTTCCGGTTATTATAAATAAAAATAATGCCATAAGTATAGGAGTGTGGCTTTTTCCTTTTTCTCCCATATCTTTTGTAAGTGACAAAAATATATTGTAGATTTTTTCAAAAACGGCTTGGATTTTTGTCGGGATGAGTTTAAGATTGCCCACGGCAAGAAGGGCAAAGAAGATAACGATTGCCATTGTAATCCACAATGTAATTAGTGTATCCATATGGACTTCAAGCCCAAAAATATTTACTATCCAGTGTTTTCCGATATGAAATTCCATTGTCTTTTGCTTTCTTGTGCATTATATTAATTATCAAAACTATCTTAACCTAATTTATAAATTTGCTTGTAATCCGTTTGGATGAAAAAACAAAAATTTGATAGAATAAAAATATGAAAATTTTATTTGTGACAGATTTATATAAAATTAAAGAGGATTCGACAATCCCTGATGCTATTGAAAATTTTGCGCTTGCTCTAAAAGAAAAAGGGAAAGATATTTTTGTTTTGAGGCCGAATTTTTTGGTTAATTCAAAAAAAAGAAAAAGAAAAATCTTTCCCCAAGGAATCTATCATAGAAACGGAATCAAGATTTATAACAGAAACATCCAAATTCCTTTTTATTTTTTAAATTCGAATTGTTCTTATCTTGAAGAAAAATATGATTTAATCATTTCTCACATGCCGATGGGGCATATTTTTGCATATTTTATTAACAAAAAATTGAAGCTAAAGCGAATCTCAATTGTCCACATAAGCGATTATCACGTCTTTAACAGGATTTTTTATTGTCTTTATTTTAAGAAAAATTTAATGACCTCCCTTCAAAAAAGCGACCTTGTGGGAGCAAGAAACAAGTTTTTAAAAGAATATTTCAGAGCCGATTTCATTTTGCCTTCTTTTATTGAAAAAAAATATATTATTGAGCGCAAAAAATTAAATGATGATTTTATTCAAGGAAAAAAAATAAAACTTGTGACGCTGTCGCAATTAATCAAAAGAAAAAACCTCGATAAGGTGATTTTGGCGTTAAATGAAATTAAAAAGCAAAATAATTTTGATTTTATTTATGATATTTACGGCAAAGGCGAACAAAACGAACAATTAAATAAATTGATAAAAAACTTAAACCTTGAAAAAAATATCAGGATTCTTCCTTATATTAATCATAATTTAATCTATGAAACGCTTGATAATTATGATGTTTTTATTCTGCCTTCGGTATATGAGACATTTGGAATAGCTTATCTTGAAGCGATGGCAAGGGGGTTAATCACAATAGGAACCTATAATACAGGGATTGATGGAATAATAAAAGATTCTCAAAACGGCTTTTTGGTTCGGGGAGATGAAGAAAAAATCACAAAAGAAATTTACCAGACACTTTTAAAAATTCAAAAATTATCCAAAGAACAAAAAGAAAAAATAACCCAAAACACTTATAAAACAATTCAAAACTATGAAAAAGAAAAAATTATGAATAAATATGTTGAAATTATTAAAAAAATTCTATGAAAATAGATTTTTTTAAAATATAATTAATTTAAAAAACTAAGACAGAATTTAAAGGAATTAAAAATGCAAGCAAGAAGGGCAAGCAGAGAACTCGCTTTAATAATATTTTCTCAATTTGACAAAAATATCTCAAACTATAAAAACGAATATTTTTTATCAACAATCTTAAAATCAGTCCGCACGCTAATCTCATCATCCCAAGATGAAATTTCTCATTGTGCAAGCCAATTAAACGAAATTAAAGATAAAATAATCGATTTTGAAAATAACCACGAAAAAAATTTAAACAGTCCCTTAGACGCGCAAAATGTCTCCGTTCCGATTGAGATGACGGGAGATTTTGAACAAAAAATAGATACGATGTTAAATGCGTGCGATAAAGTTTTAAATGCGCTTGATATTGCGGAATTGACGACATTAGCCAATCAAGATGATGTCAAAGACTATGTAATTAAGATTTGCGACAACTATAAAGACCACAAAAAAGAAATAGATTCAGATATAAGTGAATTTTCTTTCGGTTGGGATATTGAAAGAATCTTTAAAATAGATAAAGATATTTTAAGAATCGCAATAACGGAAATTGCCTATATTAAAGACGCTCCGCATCGCGTTGTGATTGATGAAGCATTGGAATTAGCAAAAAAATATTCCACAGACGACTCTCCCTCGTTTATTAACGGCATTTTAGCAAGAATTGTTGATAAATATGTTTAATTTTTTTAAAAAAAAGCAAGACGAACAAGATTCGTCAAAAAATATGTCAAACACTCTTAAATCTGCCCTTTCAAAGACCGCGGATATGCTCTTTGGGGATATTTTAAACACTTTTTCAAAAGACAAAGTTATAGATGATTTTGAGCTTGACGATATTGAAGCGACGCTGATTCAAGCGGATTTGGGGATTGATTTGGCGTTTGATGCTGTTGAAAAAATCAGACATCAAAAAATAAAAACCTCTCAATTAAAAGATTTTTTGAAACAGGAATTTTCAAATATTCTTGATTATGCTCCTCAAAACGATTTAAAATTTGATAAAGATAAAATAAATATCTATCTTTTCGCGGGCGTCAACGGTGCCGGAAAAACTACGACCATCGGAAAGCTTGCCCACCAATTTAAACAAAAAGGCCAAAAAGTTCTCGTTGTGGCAGGAGATACATTTCGTGCCGCAGCTCAAGAGCAATTGGATGTTTGGGCAAAGCGCGCAGGCGTTGATATATTAAGCGAAAATAAAGCTGATAGCGCTTCCCTAGCCTATCGCTCGATTGATATGGCGCGAAAAGACAACTATAATGTCGTTTTAATCGACACGGCGGGAAGGTTGCAAAACAAATTTAATCTCATTGAAGAATTGAAAAAAGTTAAAAACGTTATTTATACAAAGCTTGAAGATGACAATTTAGAAACGATTTTGGTGTTAGATGGTACTCAAGGGCAAAACGGGCTTAATCAGGCAATGGTTTTTAATGAAGCGCTTGATTTATCCGCCCTTGCAATCACAAAATTAGACGGCAGTCCAAAGGGCGGAATCATCTTTCCGATAGCTAAAAACTATCATCTTCCGGCTAAATTAATCGGAATCGGCGAAAAAATAGATGATTTAATCCCTTTTAAAAAAGAGGAATTCATTGACGCCCTGTTTAGCTAGTTGATTAGTGAATAAAATTAAAATGGACAAACTTTTTTCATATACAAAATTATTCACAATTTTATTGACATTATTTTATATTTTGGGTTTATGTTCCTATTTTTATCACCATGAAATTTTGTTTTGTGCAATTGCTTTTATATTTTTAATTTTAATTACTATATTTAGCGAATTTGATTTTAAAAAAGTTCTTCTACTCTATTTAATCTTTTTTATCGGGTTTTTAAGGGCAAAAGGTTCTTGTAATCTTGATAATCAATTAAATAACATAAATCAAAATAATGTAGCGGTTATTGGCAGAGTCGTCTCATCCAAACAAAACACCAACAGGCCTGATAGAATAAAATTTTATTTAAAAGCAAAAAACATCTTTTTTTCGGATAGAAAAATCGACACAAACACAAAAATATTGATAAATATTGATTCAAGCCAAAAAGACAACATAAAAATCGGCGATTTTATTGAATTAAAAGGAAAATTGACAACCCCACAAGCCCCAAACAACCCCCATCAATTCAATTATCAAAAATATCTTTTAAACCATGACACAAAAAATGTCTTTTTCGCAAACAAAGATTCGCTTCTGATTATAAAATACAATGAATTATCCAAAAACCTTGAGGACGATTGGTATTTCATTTTAAATAAATTTGAAAATAAAAGAGACGAGATAATTTCAAAGCATTCCAAATATATTAAATCTCCAAGGCTTGAGATTCTTGGGGGAATTGTCTTTGGAGATGAGGCAATTGAAGTCGAAAATCAGACAAAAGATGATTTTAAAAAAGCGGGATTGCTGCATTTGCTTGCGGCAAGCGGGCTTAATGTCGCGCTGATTTTTGGGATATGGTGGTATATTGCAAGCTTGTGCCGTTTTCCTTATAATTTATCGATTCTTTTTGGGGCAATATTTGTCATATTATACACTTTTATGACAGGTTTTCCGCCTTCGATTTTGAGAGCTTCGATTATGCTTCTTTTTGTTTTGCTGGGTAAAATAATCAACACAAAAGCGGATTCTTTGGCTTTGATATTTTTTGTGGGGTTTTTGATTTTGTTGTTTAATCCAAAGATGCTTTTTGATGTCGGATTTCAATTGTCTTTTATGGTCACAATCGGGCTTATAGTGTCCATTGAACCGTTAATTAATAAGTTTGAAATTTTGGATAAAAGGTTTGTTGAAAAAAATAAAAATAAAAATGATATTCTAAAATATTTTCTTTACATTTTTAAACCTTCAAACCTTGCTATGACATTTGCGATTCCGTTTGTTGCGCAGATTTGGGTTGTACCTTTGCAGATGCATTATTTCAATAACTTTACGCCCTTTAGTCTTTTGGCAAACATCGCAATTGTTCCTTTTGTTGGGATATTGAGCTTCGTTGGTTTTATGAGTTCAATTATGGCTTTAATTCCAAAAATAGGCGATACTTTTATTCATCTTTTTGATATAACGATAAATCCGCTTTTGGGGTTTTTGATTAACATCTCACAATTCTTTTCGGGGTTTAAATATAGCCTTATTAATACCTTTGGACTCAATATTTTTCAGATTTTTCTTTTTTGGATAATTATTATAATTTTGACAATAAATATAAAAAATGATTTTAAAAATAAAAAAGAAAAGCTTATTGCGCTTTTGGTTTTGGTTGTGTTTCTTTTGAGCTTCATAAAGCCAACTTACCTTAGAGGTAATATCGAGCTTGTTAATTTCGATGTCGAACAATCAAATTCAATTTTAATTAAATCCCCAAAAAATAAATACATTCTTATTGATTGCGCGATGAAACCTCAAAAAGGCTTTGACACAACAAACACAATCGTAAATAAATATTTAAGAAACGAAAGAATTTTAAATATCGATACTCTTGTAATTTTAAATGAATCATCAAAAAGCGAAAAAGACGCTGTTGAAGAAATAATCAAAACAAACAAAATCAAAAATATCTATAGAATTAATCAAAATAAAGAAAAACAAATTTATTTTGAATCCGATTTTAATATCGAAAAGATTGATAATACGGATAATTTGGCTATAACATATTTTAATAAAGATTCAAAAATCCTCATTTTAAATTCCGATACGGATGAAGAAAAAATCAAAAAATTTACCCCTGAATTGATAATTTTGACCTATAAGGTAAATTATGATTTTAATAAATTTAATAAATATAGGGTTCTAACAAGCGCCAAAGACGGCTTTTCAAAAATTGAGATAAATAGAAATGAAACAAAATATTACCTATATAACGGAGTTGAAGAAAAATTATTACCTTTTAGACCAATTTTAAATAATCAAAAAAAAGAAGGAAATAATGAGGAAGAACTTTTTATAGATGACTATATCGTTAAATTAATTGAAAAAAGCAAAAAAATAAAAAAGCCCGATTTATATTTTTATAGGCGCTAAATTTATATTATTGAAACCTGAAAATCCTCCCTGAGGCTTTCAAAGACATAAGGGCTTATGATTGAAAAAGAATATTTTGCGGTATTGAGGTTAATTTCTTGGTTTAATAATGATAACATCATAGAAAGATTTGAAAAATTACATTGCGCAAAAAATATCGTGATTTTGATATTTTTTTCTTTCAAAATCTTAATTGCATCAATTAAAATATCATTTTCCAGGGGGCAATTAATTCTTATGATTTTTTTATTTTCATAGTTTTCAATTTCGTTTTTTTCGTTAATCATACCTGAAATAATTACAATTTCATCTTGATTAAATTTTTCAATAAAATCCAAGATTTTTTTTCTGTTGTAATTAATATTTAATATTTCCATAGGCTTTTTTTGACATTTTTCCATATTAAGAGCCGAATCAATAATCGGATTATAGTCGTCATTTTTGATGTCGAGCACTTTTGAATATGAAATTATTTTGTTTGAAAAAATTTCGCCCCTATATAAAGTGTCGATTTTTTGGATGAAATTTTGAGTAATTAATATCGGCCCAAAAAACGTTGAAAAATCATATTCGACATTATTTGTGTCATAGTGGCCTTTAAGGATTTTGTTGTTAATAAAATAGGGATAAAAATGTGCCAAAAACAAAGCCCCGTTTGTATAAACGTTTATTTCATTTTCCATAGCACGCTCTTTTATTGTTTCAAGTAATTTTTTGAGCTCATCTAAATCATCTCCCGAAACCAAGATGCAATGGCCCGAAATAGAAGATGTATTTATCGAAGCGCTTTGTTTTTTGCCAAATTCTTCTTCATAGACGTTTGTTAATTTTTCTTTGATTTTTATTGAAAGTTGGGAAAATTCTTTTATTCTTCGAATTAATTTTTCATTTCGAATCGAATAGCTGTTTGTGAGAGCAAAGAATCTCAAGATTTCATAGTCAAATTCGACAAAGTCTCTTTGAATTTTTTTGATTTTAATTACATCAATGCTTGTCAATCTCGCAAAAATCTCGACAAGCTCAAAGAGTCTTTGCTTTTTTGAATCAGTGTTTTTAAAGTTATTTGAAAGATGATTTTGCGAAAAGTTAATCAACAAAGATATTGTTTGATTTTCTTCAAAATTAAAATTATTCTCAATCGTTTCACAGGGAAATTGGTTTTCCCTGCAATAGTCAAGATATTTTTGCTTTGCCTGTTTTTTAGTATCATCAAGGCGTTTGACAAATTTCAGATAATTTTGTTCATTAAAGCTTGTGTTAATCAAAAACACGCTCAACCCTTCAAGACAAATTTGCGCCATATCATTAAAGATTAATTTGAATTCTTTGAGCTTTATTAAATAAAACGAAATTTCTCTTATTTCATTTAGAATAATTTTATATAAAGCGCTCACGCTCGGATGGATTGAACAGGCGCCCGAGAGAGCACAGGAATTTTTTTGCGCGATATTTTTAAAAAAATCAAACATAAATAAAAGATAATTGAACGATTAAAAAAAATAATCGCCGCAATATATAAATTAAAAAGCTAATTTATATATATGATTAATTTGAAAAATTAAATAAAATGTCACATAATGAAATTAAGACAGATTTACTAATTTTTAAAAGTTGTTTTGAGGGAATAGTGTTTAACGGTTATGCAAAAAAATTTAAGAAAGAACCTTTTATTTGCCAGACAAACGGGGTAATATCAGATTCTATTGTCCAAAATTGGACTCTGCAAGCTTTGGAATGCTATAAAATCCACTGTAACTGTGCGCTTTGCCCGATTACAAAAGCAAAATATTCTTTCAAATGTCAAATGATGCATGTTGTTGAAATATTGCTCAAAACCAAGGGCCTGCCCAACGAAAGAGAAATTTTAAGCGCATATAAATCTCAGCAGCAAAATAATCGCTTTGATGTCGCTTAAAAAATTATTTTGTGCGCCTCAAGAAAGACTGCAGTGCTTCTTGTTTTGTGTTTGGGCCGGATAAATCCAAAGCTTCATAGTCATCTTGCTGTTGATTAACAAATGCGCTTGCATAGAACTTTCTGATAAATTTTAAAACAATAAAACAAAAGAGCGAACATAAAGCAACAATCATCATCGCCTTTAAAAAGAGATTCAACACTTTTTTCCCTTCTTGTTTTGTGTCGGGAATGACTGTTTTTTTGACGCTTTGGGTGTTCATAGGTTCTATATCAAGGTCATTTACCTTAATATCTCGCCTTTGGTTTGTTTGAATTGTGTTTACCTGCCCGTTTTCATCTACCACGGGAATCGAACTATCCTCATTAAGCCCAAAACAAAGGAGATTGAGGTTTAAAAAGCTCAAAAATAAAACAATTAAAAAACTTTTCATCAAGTTTTTATGAAGTTTCTTTTGGGCTTTTTGCATTATTCCTCCTTGTTCTTCTTTTTGGTCTTTGTTCGCTTGTATTTTGTGTTGTATCACTTTCTTTTTTGAGGGATTTTTTCGCCCTTCGAGAAAGCTTCTTTGGTTCTTTTGATGATTCTTCCAAATTATTTTCTTCAGAACCTGTTTCTGTATTATTTTGCGCAGTGTTTTCCATATTATCAGAATCGGCTTTTGATTCGTTTTCGCCTTCTTTGACTTCATTATCTTCTTTATTTGGCGCCTGCTGCTCTATTTCAATTTTTTGAATTGTTTCAATTGCTTCCATTTTTTCAATTTCGCCGCTTTCGCTTTCACTTTCGCCCTCATTTTGATTTTCATTTTGATTTTCATTTTGATTTTCATTTTGGGAGGGGGCGGCGGAATTATCAAACATCACGTCTTTTATTAAATCGTCAATGAGCTCATTTACCCTTTGTTTTGTTAAGGGTTCATTTTTTGATGATTTTTTATTTTCCTTATTTTGAGACGAAATAGAATCTTTTGTTTCATCAATATTTTGGAATTTCAATTGTTCTTGAGATTCCCCGGGCTCTTGAGGTTTTAAGTTTTGTTGATTTTGATTTTGTTGTTGATAATTTTTATTATTTTTATCCTTTTTTTGATTTTTGTCAAATTTATGATTTTTGTTATTGAAATTGTTGTTTTGTTCGTTTGAAGAGAAATTTGAAGCAAAAGGCCCTTTGATTTTATTTAATTTTGCGCGATTTTCGCCCACGGCCGTGGCTGTAGCGAATTTCATTTCGTCAAGTATAAAACCTTGCCCTTGGCATTTGTCGCATTTTTTGGTGAAAATTTCAGCCAAACTTTGCCCTTGTCTGTGGCGGGTCAATTCGACAAGCCCAAGGTCTGATAATTGGCCGATTTGGGGTTTTGCTTTGTCTTTTTCAAGTACAATTTCAAAATGTTCCAAAAGCGCTAATTTATCCATACGAGAAGCCATATCGATAAAGTCGATTACGACCATGCCTCCTATGTTTCTTAATTTTAATTGGCGCGCAATCTCATCTGCCGCTTGGATATTGGTTTTTAAGATAGTTTCTGCTTGATTGGATGAACTTGTGAATTTCCCGGAATTCACGTCAACCACGGTCAGCGCTTCCGTTTGCTGGATAAATAAATATCCGCCCAAAGGAAGGTTCACTTTTGTATTCAGCGCATTTTGAATTTCTTTGTTTAAGCCGGTTGCAACAAGTAAAGGCTCGTTTCCTTTGTGCATTGTGACTTTAATTTGCATGTTCCAATGTTGGAGCAATTGCGTTGTGCGGTGAAGCGCAAAAGCAGTGTCTACAAGTATTTCTTCAACATCACTGTCGCAAGCTTCGCGAATGACGCGGTATAATAAATCTTGGTCTCTATAAAGCAAAGTTGGCGGGTTTGCGCTGTCTGCGGCATTTACAATCGAATTCCATTTTTCAAGAAGAATTTCTAAATCCTCTTGTATCTCGCTATCGCTTTGTCCTTGGGCTTCGGTTCTCACAATCACACCGACGCCCACGGGTTTTAAAAGGCTTACGATTGATTTTAATCTTGCTCTTTCTTTTGGGGAGGTGATTTTCTTTGAAACATTGACCCCTTTTTCATCGGGCAAAAGCACCAAAAATCTTCCGGGCAAAGATAGACAAGTCGTGACCCTTGGGCCTTTGTGGCCGGTGGGCTCTTTGATTACCTGAACAATCAGTTTTTGGTTGGGTTTAACTTTTTCTTTTAAAGACCCTTGACCCATAATGTCGTCGCTATGGATAAAACCCATCTTGTCGCTCATTCCGACATCGACAAAAGCCGCATCAATCGAAGGTAAAATGTTGTCAACGCGCGAAAGATAGACATCTCCCAATAAAACGTCCCCCTTCGAAACAAAAAATTCAACAACCTTATTATCCTCGATAACTCCTGCAATATTGTCTTTTTCCGAGATTACAATCTTTTTTGTCATGGTATAAATTTCCTTTAAACTTAAATAACTTTCATATTTTTATCGAAAAATTTCACCCTTTTTATTCTGAAAATATAAATCTCGCCAAAAACCGCTTTCAAAAATTCGTCCGCACGCAAAGAGGGTATATTCAAATCATTTTCATCATTTGAACAGTTTTGCCCCGCTTTTAAGACAAAGCTTAACGTATTGTCATCAATCATTTCCAATAGTTTTAGGGAATTTCGATAATTAATTGTTTTTTCTATATTTTTTTTAGTTTTCTTCGAAATCAATAAATTATCCGAAGACAAACATTTTTCTATAATATATCTTATTTTTTCCAAATTGTAAAGAGGATTTTTTTGAAAATTTATTTTTGCCTCATATTGCGCCCATTGGATGTAGTTTTCAAGGGATTTTGGCTCATCACCATTGTCCCCGATTTCAATAATTTCTAATAGCTCTATTCCTTTTGGGCTGTATTTTTCAAAATTTTCTTTAAAATCATCTTTTAATGGTTCATAGGTCTGGAAATTAACAAGTTCGCAATTTGATTCGATAAACAAAGGCAGAGCCGGGCTATAAGAGACTTTTGGCATCTTTGCAAAGCCTTGGGATAAAACGAGAGGCAATTCAAGGCGTCTGAATATTTTTAAAATCAAATTTTGCCAATCAAGGTGCGAAATGAACCTTAATTCCTTTGTTTTTGATAGTTTTAGTCTATGCTTGTAAATTTTGAGTTCTTTTTGCATTGTTTAATTTTTTTATGTACGATAAATCGGCATTTTGAGATGGCGTAAAATCATATCTTGAAATAACTTGTGATTGAATTTCGTTGATATAGTTGAGCTCTTTTATGGTGCTTTCGAGCTGTTCTTTTTCAATTTCTCGCCGCATCCTTTTTAAAAGCATCGAATTTATTAGTTCATCTTGAAAAAATGTATCCATATAATTTATATTACAAAAATCCGCCCAAAAAGGCCAAAAATTAAAATTATTTAACAATATAGCGTAAGCCAGGGTGGAGCCGTAAAGAAAATGCCAATGCGTTGAGCATTGGCATTTTTAGGCGAAACTGTTGATAGGCGACGTAGGATAATCGAGTTAAACGAGCGAGAGCGAATGCGAAGCGAGTTTTAACGAGATACCCACAGGAGCAATGCGTAAGCCGGTGTTCCCAAGTGGCGCTGCGTTGAGCAACGGCGGACAGGGCGGAATCTGGACTACGGCGACGTGCGAATCTTCGATTCGCTCAGGAGCCACACCAGGTAAAGAACTTGTTTAGAATCCCTACATCTAAGCAAACTGTCATGCTGAACTGACTAGAAAATAGCGTAAGCGTAATTTTCTGTTCTCTGTGAGCGTTTCAGCATCTGACCAAGTATAGTTTATATTCTTCACCTTTTTGGACTGTTCACTTTTCTTTCTTTGTCTCTCAAGCGCCGAAATACAAAGAAAGAAAAGTGAACCGAAAAGAAAGAAATTCCCGGCTTGGGTGGGTGCGTTCATTCGTTACGTGCACTAAGTTCGAGCCGACACTCCCGCGCATCGTTCCTGTGAGGATTAATGCAAACATCCCATACGTAGAGCGCTCCGTGCCGTCTCTCACTAAGTGCACAGGAAAACAATACCACCCTGCATATGTCATTCTGAGCTTGACTCAGAATCTTTTTAGACTCCCACACATCCTTCTTAACAGATTGCGGGTCGGGGCCCGCAATGACGGGCTTTTTCTTTTTCAAGTATTAAGAATTACCACATTACTGTCTGGTGTCACCCTGAATTTATTTCAGGGTCTGAGAGGTTTAGAATGTAATTTTATAATTTTACTTTTATATTTGTTGCTATACTTGGTCAGATGCTGAAACGAGTTCAGCATGACAGTGTACTTAGATGTGGAAATTCTAAACAAGTTCTTTACTTGGTGTGGCTCCTGTGGGCATTTCGCAAAAATTTGCTAACGCTAACGCTGCAGCAAATTTTGCTCAATTATCCTACGTCGCCATGGTACGGACTACGCAACAGCCCGCCAAGCTCCTCGCTTGCCGTGCAGTTGCTTCGCACACCTTTGCGGGAAACTTCGCTCACCAAGAGCGCACAAGCGCTCTAAGGCTCGCTCGTTTTCCGTTAAAAAAAGCACCCCGGTTGATAATAAATATAGGGTGCATATCAAAATACAAAAATTAACATGAAACTTGTTTTATATTTTTGTGCATTTAACATACACGGTTTTTTCCTCTTCGAATCTATGTCCTCCATATCCAGACGACAAAAAACAGCGAAGTGACTCAGTAACACCTTCTCTCGCACATGGGCCTATTTCACTATAACTTGTCCAAGACCAATATTCATTATCTGAACCCGTGAGCCACCACCAAGCAGAATGGCATATTTCAGATATACTGCCACAATAAGAACCGGAACACCATTCCATACGTGGCGCACTGCAACTGCCATAACTTAAATCATACCCACTCTCGCATGTTGAGCACCAATTGTCACTTGAACAACTGTTGCAATTACTAACATTACATTGAATTGCTACACAACTATTCCCAACCTTCTTATACCCGCTTGAACAACTGCCGTTACATGTCGTACCATTACTGCATGATGAGCATCCTGCTTGGCA
>CANQLJ010000041.1 GCA_947624685.1 Candidatus Gastranaerophilales bacterium
TTACTGCGTGAGTTACGCATATTACCCCTGTTTTTACTGCGTGGGTAACGCATAAAAGAATTATGACAGACCTGAAATCGGGCAAAAAAGAATAAAACCATTCCGAGCAAGTACTCGATATGGTTCAAGTTTCTTCATATTTGGGTTGAAAAAGTGAGAAAATGAGGCATAATATAAATATGATTAAATTTTCAAACAATAACAATAAATATATAATAAATGATGATTTAACTTTTTCGAAAAATTTAAAAAAGGATATATTTATATTGTCTTTGGTTGAATCAGAAATTTTTAACGTCAAACAAATGCATACTTTTTCAAAACATACCCCTTTTTTTAATTTTTTAGCTTCAAAACTAAAAAAACACAATTTTAAAATTTTAGAGCTAACAGAGCCGCAACTTGTTGAAGATGTTATATATTAAATTTTGTTTCTTATAACCCCTAAAATAAAATTAACATATTCGGGGTCATTTTTATAAAATTCTAATGGATTATTTATCAATTCTTGCATACCCATTGAAAGAATTTCAGAAGCATAGTATTTGCCCTCATTTTGATAAATTTTACCACAATAAGGGCTGAAGAATTTATCTTTTTTGGCAACTTCGTTGTCTTTATATTGTTTTATTCCTGTCAAGTCTTTCAACTTTTCAACATTGTCGTTTCTTGTTCTATATTCTAAAAATTTAATTGATTTTAAACCTACATCTTTGTTATTTTCTTCCAACCAGTGCATTGCTTCATGTATTGCGGTTGCTCTATCTGTTTTACTTGTTAAATATAGCTTATTTTCGGCAATAGAAAAATATTGCCGTCCTCTGTTTGTACCTGCAATGTTTAATTTTGAATTCTTAATTAAATCTTTGTTGATAATTCCTTCTAAGTCTCTTTGAAGTCGTTTTGAAACATTTGTCAAATTTTTAGAAGCTGTTCCTACGTCAATTTTACCGCCACCCGAAAAACTGATAGATTTTAGTGTTTCAGTAATTTTATCTTGTCTTAGTTGCTCAATTTGTTTATTTATTTCTTTTCTTTTGTCAAATTTAGCAAAGAAATCGTTTAGATACTCTTTATTTTGTTGGAGCTTATTTCTGTCAACATTATTGATATAATTTGTTATTTCTTTGTATTCATTATTTAAGATATTAATTTTATTATCAATTACGTCATGTTTTGTTTTTATTTCTTTTATTATTATTGTGTTATCCTGTTTTTCTAAAAATTCTTTGATTTTAGAATCATCATTTAATTTAATAAACTCTTTCGGTATTTCAGAGCCTTTTTTCTGCGTGCCTTGTTCGATTAAGACTGGTTTATCTATGTCTTTATTTTCTTCTTTTTTGTTTTCGCTTGGTTTTATTTCTTCGGATTTTTCTTCCTTTTTATAATTCTCATCTAAGACAAGCTGTGTTGTGCTTCGGCAATTTGGGTGCATTGGGGGATAATTGACACCGACTTGCGCTTCATCAACTTTAAATCTTTTTCCGTTTAATTCTTCACAAATTGCGGACGTTCTTGTATCTAAGAAAGCGTCATACTCGTAATATTCAAGCCCTAATTCTTCTTTTGCCTGTTTATACCCTTCGAGTGTTACTTGCCCGTCTATATGGCTTGTTTCGGTGCGAATTAATCTGAAAGCGTCATTAAAACTCGTTCCTGTTGCGTTTTTTAACTCTCTTGACATTGTCTGTAAAGATGTTCCCTGCGGTATTCCTTTTGACAAAATCTCGGTTACTTTTTTGCCGACAAGTTCCCTATCTTTCCAAAGGCGCTCACTCCAATTCATGCCGGACCAATTAGAAGATAAAAGCTGTTTCATTTTTTTAGACGCAAGTGTGTTAAATTCAAGCCCTATTGTCTTTTTAAAAGTTTGAGCGAGTGTTGCCTGTGATACCTTGCCGACGTCATTTAAGGTTTTATAAATCCCTTTTTCCTGCCCTGCGGTGGCTTCGGCTAATTGTATTTGCAATTCTGTCTGCAAGGCTCTTAATCGGTCAATTTTGTATTTTGGAATATCCTCTTTTGCAAGTTTTTGTAAAGTTTTATCTTTCGGGAATTGTTTTGCCTTTTTTGCCAAGTCCTTTTTGTATTTCTCAAACTCCTGATAACTCAACTTTTCGGCAGGGTTATCGCCGTACTTATCATAAAAAGCCTTAATTTTACTTTCAACATCGTCAAGATTTGTTTTAAGCAATCTTTTGAGGTTGTCAATGCCCTTTTCGCCTGTTTTAATAACCTTTATTTTATCCGCTCTTGCACGCTCTGCCCAGTATTCCTTACTGTTCATCTTCCTTGTCGTTTTCCTCGTTTAGATTTTGGTTATTCGTGTAACCAAACAAATCGGCATTCTTTTGAGCTTGCTCATCAAGTGCTTCAAGTTCTTTTTCTACATCATCAACAATTGAGATATTAGACAATAGCGTTCTATCGGATACTACACCTTTTAGCGCTTGCACCATTTGATATTCGCTTGAATTATCAGTCGGCAGATTTTTATAAAACGTGATTTCAATATTGTTTAATAATTCCACGTTGTTTTTGATTTGATACTGCAAGAGATGAAGTAAAATCTTTAAGCGGTAATAAAGTGATTTTGTGTATTTTGTAACTTTAGTGGCATAAAGCTGATTTAAGCCCCACAATTTATATTGCATAGCAACTCCTGACTGATTGCCGCCAAAGGCATCGTCTGTTAAATCGGGAACTTGAGATATTTGAAGTAAAAACTTTAAGATATTATCAATCTGCGCCTGTTCGGCTTGGGGGTTTATGTTTTTGACTACCCACTCCATAACAGCACCTACGGGCATATTTGCGACTTTATATTGATTGATTTCTTTTATTTTATCTTCCGTTAAAACTCCGCCTGATATTGCAAGTATTGCATTAGCAATAGATTGCAAGTTATCTGTACTGTTTGAAATTGCAAGACTTAAACTGTCAAGTAAATCCGTCACCCCTTGAATATCAGAAAAAGCATCATCGTTATTAAGGCTTTGTATTATTGGGATATAACCCATATTGTGAGGGGTTTTGCTTGACAGGCTGAAATTAGTGTCAAAGCCGTCAAAGATATATAAATCAGCGCTGTCATAAACATAGACTTTTGTTTTAATTTGTTTGTTTTCAAAGTAATTGTAATAATAAACGGCACACAACGGACTTTTTAAAATTGTGTTATCAGTTACATAAAAAGTGGTTAGAGGGTCAAGTTGCTTAAAAATTATTCTGTCTTCAATATTACCCGTACCTTCCGGCGCTAAAACAAGCTGATATGATACCCCGTAAGTTGCCATATCTCCGCCCTGCTGAAAATCAAGCTCAGCTACGTTATTGTTTTTATTGATATGTTGAATTTTATCTAAAACGGTTTTTGTGTTTTCGTCTTTTGTGTCGTAAGTTACGGGAATACCAAACGTATAACCTGTTGAAACGTCAATTATATACTTTGCCATATTGACGTTTATTGAATAGTTCGGTCTGCCCTCAACTGCGCCCTGTTTTACAATCGTGTTTTCGCCGTCATAATAAGCGCCTAACTTTTCTCTTTTAGGCAAAATAAATGTCTTAAAAGCGTTAATCCAATCTTGAACATTTTTGACGTTGATTTCGATATTATCAGTCTGTATTTGATAAAACATTGATTTACTCCTCAAATAAAGCATAACAATTTGAAAAACGGGCTTAATTGCCCGATTAAAAAATAATTCTTAATGTCAGATGCTTATTTGGGAGCTTTGCTTTATGCTTTTTGTCTCATTTTTTTAAGCAATTCTCGTATTGCTTTTTCTTCTTCGATTGACAATCTAAATGAAAACATTTTCTTTTTTGTTTCTTTCGTTGTACCCTTGGGTCTTCCTGCACCCTCCCTTTTTCCGCCTTTTTTTGATTTAAAATTTTGTTCATTCATCTTTGATGCCCTCTTGAAAAAAAAATAAAATGGTATATAATAAAAAAAGGGCGAGCGGTGTGGCAAGACCGCTCATTAAAACCCTTAATGCGTTAGGGCTAATATTATCATAATGATAACTATTAGCTCTTTTTCGTTTAACACGATTTGCATTTTCTCACCCCCTTTCTACCCTTAACTGCGTTAATTGTCTGTGATAGCGGGGGTTTAACGGGTTACCCTTTAATTGTTTTCAATGTTCTTTATACTGTAAATTATAGCATATTTATGATTAATTGTCAATACATTTATTCATTTTATTTAAAGTCTTAACCCTTTGATTGTTGTTATCATATTTGAGCCGATTAAATCGTTTAGGGCATAGCGGATTGCGTCAATTGCGTGGTTAAACGCATCAACCGGCATTGGTAGATAATCTCCGTTTTTGTCCTGCTTCCATTCGTAATTTCTAAACTCTGTTAAGGTATTCGGACAAGAGGGGTGAATTATAACTTTTGAATAGCTTTGAATATGTTTAATTCCGCTTTCAATGCTTCCCGGACCTTTTTTAACTTCAACGGCATTAACCCCTAAACTTTGAAATTCTGCAATACTTTTAGGCTCTGCACTGTCGCAATAAACATAACCACTTCCGATAAGCTCATTTACAAGCGGAGCGGCTTCTTTATTTAATAGTTTCTTTTGGTAAATCTCATCACAAATATATAATTTATCGTTTTCAACGGCAACACGAATGCACACAAACGGGTCATTTGAAAAGCCCCAGTCAATACCGTTGTAATAACGGGAAAATCTGTTTTTGTCGAAATCCTCGCACTCAAAGTTATCAAATACAAGCCCCTCTGCAATACCAAGCTCACCTAAGCCATAAACACGCCAAAAGTTATTATTACCCTTTTTACTTTCTATCATGTCAATAATAGTTTGTTCCAAAAAGGGATTGTCTTTATAAGTCGAGCGAATAAGAGCGGATTTGTCAGGCTCATCTTTTAAGAGCTTTGTATGCACCCAGAATTCATTCGTGGGGTTGTAGTCAATAAATACGCTCTCACGGGTTCTTACCATTAACTGTTCAACAATATTGTAATTAAGGTGATTGGCTTCGTTCATGTACAAAATATCACGTCTGCCCCCGTGAGCTTTGCCGAGTTTATCGAATGCAAGAAAATTTATTTTGCCTCTGCCTGCCTTAAATTGCCTGTCTGTTTCTTTGTAACAGCTTGAAAAATCGATGCCAAACTGTTCACACACAAAAGGCATGTCGTTTAGCACACCTGATTTTAAGTGTGGAACGGATAAGCCGACAATATCAATTTGTTTATTGTATTTAAGGCAAATTGCAGTCAAAAGCTGCAAAATGGAAAATGTTTTTGTGCTTGAAGTTCCGCCCTGATTAATTATATATCGGGTGTTTTTCTTGTATTCGGCAAAGTTTCTGTCAAAAACATTTGAGCATTTAAGCATTACAGCTCCTCAAGCATACCTTTGTGCTTCTTATCGGCAACGACAATGTTAATGCCCGCTTTTTGAGTGTTATCTTCTTTGTAAACTCCTGTAATTTTACCCAATAAATCTAAAGCTTTTGTCGCACCTTGACTGTCAAACTTATAAACAGGGTCACCATCAGCGGTTTCTTCTTGTTTCCATTCTTTTGTATCTCTATCATAGTACATAACAGGAACATTCTGCATACAGCGGTTTTTAACCTCAATTAAATCTTGAATTATCTCATCCTGTGAAATTCGGTTACGCTTTTTTATGCCTTCTTGTAATTCTTGAATATACTTTTGAATGCCAGGTTTTGTCAGGTTTTCATTTGCAATACTTCTTGCTGTTTTTTCGCTATAACCCGCTCTAATTGCTGCTTGTGTGGCATTCAAATCGATTAAATATTCGTTACAAAATTTCTTTTGCTTTTCATTTAGTTCTCTTTTTTGCAATTCTAACCGCCTTTTTAAGTGTAGTTCCTTGTTTTAACTGTCTTAAAAGCTCAATATGTATTTTAAGCCTTTTTGAAAGGGGCAGGCGCTCTGTTCCTATAATTTCCGCTTGATTTTCGTTTTCCGAATCAAAATAAATGCAAACTCCGTCTTTTATTAGCTTGAATTCAAGATTTAAAGTGAGTTGATAATTTGTAATTTCTTTTGATATGAGTTCGTTTATTTTTTGCAGGGTTCTAATTCTAAATATATGCTTTTCATCGCCCTTGAATATCTTTCTGTTGTTTTTGTAACAATAACAATGCTCAATAACACGATACGGGCTAACTTTGAAAAATATATCAGGATTATTAAATTTAATTGCAAGGTTTTTTAATTTTGCATAGATCTGCCTTACTTTTGAGTTATCGTATGCAAAAACTGAATAACACTTTTTATAAGACGGGAATTGATATATTTTTGCAGGGCTAAAATTAACGTCAGATTGTAAATCAAGAGTTAATTGAGAAGGCATAAATATTTTTTAGCACAATTAAAAAATGCACTATTTGAATTTTTACAAAAGGTTACAAATAGGTGAGCTATCTTTTTGTTATTTTTTGTCTAATTTCATCTGAATAAAGACCTAAAATATATGCAATAATCCAGCTTGCAAAGGTTAATTTCGGCAGCAAGCCTGTTTGCTTGTGTAATAATCTTTATAAAAATATCATTCCGCAACAGCTTTTTAAAAAGCAATTTTCATGAGGCATATTGCAATAATTGCAACAAGTAACAGAATTGTATTTTTATACCAATCTTTTTTATAAACTTCTATAACTGCCAGCACGAAACCCAAAACAGCAATATAAAAATTTTTAGCCCACCAAGGAATTAATGATATTTTTTTTGTTGTCGAACCTTTTATTTTGTTATAAAAACGTTTTATTAATGCCCACAAAATCCTGATAAAAAATAAAAATAACGACAGAAGGCAAGCGGGGATAATAAAAACCAAAATACCGGGGCAAAAAGCAATCAGTATAAACGCAGAAGTTATTATAAGAGTTATTTTTTGCATTTTTTTTGAATCTGCCAAATATTTTTCTTTTATTTTGTCAAATTCTTCTTTGTTCATTAGTTTATTATACCATGAATAAATACTATTTAAAAATTCTCTTTAAAGTGTATGTATTTATTGGTTTTTGAGCTTATTTATCAGTATGCTTCAATTTTGAAAATCTTAACATCTTTTTGCGCAAGCTCTATTCTTTTTATATATCTCTCGTCTGTCGGTTTTTTCATTATTATGGCAACCGCAGGCTTTTTCCCTGTCATTTTTGCATAGTATAAAGATTGTCCGATACTTTCTGCCCATTTATTAGCGTAATCAAATTCAATGGCGTATTCATCCGTTAAACAATCAACACGAGTTTTATCGGGTAAAACGACTTCAATTTGTCCTTTACAGTATGCTTCGACAAAATGTTTTTCTTTCGTTTCGCCTTTTTGATAGGTCAAGCTAGATGATTTTAGGGGGTATGTTGCGGCATAAATACATATCCCTATTAATGTAATACTTATAATTAATAACAAAATGATTATTTTTTTCATTATTTACGAGTATTTTCTTCAATTTTTATCATTAAAGGAATTAACAGGCATAAAATAAATAATAAAATACTTGATAATAATGTAGATATGCCTACAATTCTTTTCTGCAATAAATTCGATTCTTTTAACTGTTTATTAGCATATTTTATTTCAAAGAAATTTTTATAATCATTAGTTACCGCAATTAAATCGTTTCCGGTTACATTTTTATTTTTTGACTTCATTGTCAAATAATATTCATTTAAAAAACTTTTTAAACCTTTTGTATATTCTAATTTGACATTTTCTTGTACAGAATTTATATTTGAAAAAATTAATCCTTTACCATAATCATTTAAGTCGCAATCTTTTGCAATTTCATTCAAAACAATAATGTATTCGGGAACTTCTTTATCTTTAATATTTTCGGTTTTGTTTTCTTTTAAAGCTGTGTAAGTTGCTTTAATTTCTTGATATGTAGGTACTTCTAGTTTGACTTTTTTAAAATTTGCTATCGTTGTAACCGAAGAAACTATTATTGAAAATAAAAGTAAAATTAACAAAACAGACGAAAAAATTTTGCCGAATTTAAAACTCAAATTTAAAAATTTATCTAACATATTAGCTCCTTTTTATTATTTTTTAGCATAATTAGTTTCAATTTCATTTATTTTATTAATAATTTGTTCTTTAAAAGCAAAAATACCGCTAACATTATCAATCGGCGTTTTTATATCTTTTGTGCCTTCTAAAAACGAAATATACTTTTGCGCCCTATTAAAATGCAATCTGCAAATAGTTTTTCTTATATTATCATCAAGCAAAACATTAAAATAGCTTGCATTATCCCGATAAGTAACCCTGTTTATATCAACAATGCCGTTTAATATAGCTTTTACTATCGCAAAGCCTTCCAATTCTTCAAGAGTAGTCACAATTTCATTTTTATTTTCGGTTTTGTCATCTGTTTTATTCAAATGTCCAAAATCAAGCGATGTTTTCATAACCTTTGACATAAAAAGATTAAACGCTTCTACTGTTGTTTTTTTATGTTTTTCAATGACTTTTGCCGTTTTGACCCCGTCATATATTGCGGATTTATCAAGCAAATATTTAACAAAATCGTCAGAGGGTAGCCTATATTCATTTTCAATTACTTCTTCAAAACTTCTGATATATTTTAAATCTCCGGCAGAAGAAAAGGCTTTTTCCATATCGAAATTTTCTTTGCAAAAATCTTGCAAGGTAGATAATTGGCTTTCTTTATATTCGAGCAAATTGAATGTAAAAAACGGGTCTTTATCTAAAATATTTGTTTCTTCAACATCGGAAAAGAATTTATAAACAATGCCATTTGTAAAAATGATAAATTTAGCTTTTGAAGCGGTAAAATATTTAAAAAGCTGCCCGCCGTGTTTTTTAATATCCAGCTTATCGTTATCTACTCTTTTGCATTCAATAAAAATTATTGGTTTACCGTCTTTTAAAATTGCATAATCAACTCTTTCATCTTTTTTAAAACGGCTGTCTGCAACATATTCGGGAACTACTTCCAAAGGGTTAAAAACATCATAACCCAATGTATTTAAAAAGGGCATTATTAAAGCGTTTTTGGTAGCTTCTTCGCTTGTTAAACTATCTTTTAAATTCAAAGCTCTGTCTTTTAATTGCGCCACCTTTTCGCTAAATTCCATATATGCCTCTCTTTCAATAATTGCACTCATGCTATCATGGTTTTTTAATTTTTTCAAATCAGTGATAAAATTTGAATTTTTGATCACTTACTTAGATTTTTACAAAAATATCCTTCCGCACCAACGAATTTCACCGATAACTTCAAAATCAATCGATAAATCTTGTGCAAAATCAATTATTATCGGGTCATAGTCTTTATTATCGCTAATAATTTTAACTTTTGCTTTTGATAATTTTTGAAGCCTTTTTGCTTTTAATTCTCCATCGTGTCTTATGCAATAAATTCTGCCGTCATTTATTTCTTTTCTTGATAAATCAACTAATAATGCATCTCCTCCTTGAATGGTAGGCTCCATTGAATTGCCTCTGCCAAAAATAATTTGAGATTCGCTTATATTTATCCCTAAATCTTTTGCAAGTTGCCTGCTAATTGCATATGTCGCAGTTTTGCTTTCATTATATACGGCTACACCATAGCCCATAGAAGCTTCAACATCTCCCCTCACGGAAATATTTATACAATCTTGATTATTTTCTGATTTATTTGTGAATAAATTAACCCCATAAAATTTACTAAGTTTTTCTATTTCTTCATTTTTAAAATCGCTATTGTCTTTTGAGCGTTGGCTCATAGTACTTTGTTTAACTCCAGTGATTTCACAAAGTTCGGATTGTTTAGGTTTATATCCTATTAAGTTTTGTAAACGATTGATAACCTCTCTATATTGCATTTTTTTGACCCTCTTGTCATTTATTTGATTTATTTCTGATATTTATGTTGACTTTCTGATTAAATTCTGATATCTTAATATTTGAGGTTAATTAATTGAAGGAAATTCAAGTGGAACAACAGCTAATCTATCTTCCAAGAGAATTTAGAAAAGAAGTTAAAACCAAAGCGGTTAGTTTGGACAAAAGCATTAGCGACCTTGTCCAAGATGCACTGAAGTTTTATCTTTCTTCTTTAGATAAATGTAAACAGTCCTAAAATTTAGGAAAGTTATTTTTAGTTAAGAAAATAAGGACTCGTCAGTCCTTAAAAGCTTTTCACAAATCATACCAAATCAAGCTCAAATAACAAGTTTAGGGCTTAATTTGCAATACAAAAATTTACAATCGAACATTGAAAATTTAATAACTTAAGACGAGCTCCCCGAGCTTGGCGGTCAGGAAGGGTCAAACCTGATGTCAGCCCGTTTAAAAAGCTTGAAATTGGGGATAGCCGCAGAGAGACCAAAAACAGGTGTACTTGTGGCAGAATTACACTGTTTTGCAGACACCAATTTTTGACAATTTTTAAGTTTGCGGGTAAATGAAAATTTGTTTACCCGCATTCTTAAACACTGTTACACGCATTTTCATAAATTACTCATTGTTTCTAGCATCTAGTGTGCGCAGCATATGACTTTATATTTATTTCATTTTGCTGCGCTTTTTTTAAGATTTTATTTTCAAAAGAGGTATTATTATGGGTTTGAATTCGACACAAAAGGCAAAAGCCGTCAATTTGGCTATGCGCCTTGAAATTTTAGGGTATAATTCACGCTTGTTTTTTATTTTTTTGAACAAGCTTAAAAAATGTAAAAACTATAAATTCAAGGGCGATTTGCTTAATTTTTATAAAGCAACATCCCCTATGACACAAAAGCTTTATTTAGAAATTACAAGATATTTTGTGCCTGAAAATAAAACGTGTGCAATGGAACTATTAACATATATTCTTTATGTTCCGTTGTTTGCGGCTTCTTTTGTTTTCTTTGCAATAGTTATATGCGAATGGATTGGGGGATAAATGGACGAAGACACTTTTGGACAAATAACTACTGATGATGATTTGCTAAGCTACTATGAAGAATCGGGGTTGTTACGTGAATTTATGGAAAGGGAAAAGCAAGCGGAAATTGATGAAATGCTGCTTTGGTGGTGATATTAATGTCTAAAATACAAAACCCCCAAACTCTTTGTTTTAGGGGTTTCAATTAACACTAAATATATAAGGATTATAACACAAATGAAAAGAAAATTCAAAATTTTAAATTACAAAGAGGGTATGGAAATTAAAAAGCCTTGCGCAATAAGAAATATGCCAAACGAGGTTTATCACAAAATGCCTGCATTATCTAATTCGGGATTAAAAACTTTATTAGATTGCCCTGCAAAATATTATTACAAATATTTATCAGGCGAATATGTTTATAAAGAAAAACCAAGTTTTAAAATCGGCAAAGCAGCGCATATGTACTTGCTTGAGGGCAGAAAGAAATTTGAAGAAATATACTGGCATAATCCATATTCCGAACTTAAAAAAGAAGAATTAGTCCAAGTTTTAAAAACATTTGGATATGATGATTCAATTAAAAAATATACAGTAGTTGAGCTGAATGAGTTGTTATTAGATAAAGCGGAAATCACACCAAAACAAATTCATCTTACATCAAGCGAGCTTAACCAAATTGTATGTATGGCCAGAAGTGCTTTAAACGACAAAAAAACAAAGAATGCTCTTTCTCAAAAGGGAGAAAGCGAAATCAGTCTTTTTTGGCAGGATGAGCGAACGGGTGTTTGGCTTAAATGCAGACCTGATTTTTTGCCTTATGATTGCATAAATGTACCGGATTATAAGACAACGGAAAGCGCAAAACCCGAGAATTTCTATTCATCGTTTATCAAATACGGATACCATATTCAAGCTGCAATGTACAGAATGGGAATCAGAGCGGTTTGTGGTGTTGATGTTGAAAACTTTTTCTTTTTAGTACAAGAAAAAGAAGCTCCATATATTTCTCAAATCTATAACCCTGATACGAGCGATATAATTACATGGGGTGAAAAAGCGATATATAGCGCGATTGATAAATATTTGGAATGCAAATATAAAGGATTTTGGGAAACATATAGTGACAAAGTAATTGAGCTTAAAATAGAACCTGCTCCCGATGACATTATAGGCGCTTATGATAAGGAGCAAGGAATAATTTATGCTCCGAAATGGATTGATTATGAACTAATGAAATATGAGGCGTAATATGGAATTAGAAGAAATTGAAAGAAAATTGAAAGCTCCATTTCGACCTGAAGAATTGGAGTATAGAATAACTGCAAAAACAAAAGACGAAACAAAAGGGCTTGTTGCTGCATATATTCAAAATAGGGCAGTGCAAAACAGGCTTGATGAAGTTGTAGGCTTCAATAATTGGAAAAACGAATTTTTGACCGTTGGGGATAATTCAAAGATATGCGGTATTTCACTGCGCATCAATGGCGAATGGATAACAAAATATGATGGTGCACAGGATACAAATATTGAAAGTGTTAAGGGTGGTTTATCAAATTCAATGAAGCGCGCAGCTGTTCAATGGGGTATTGGGCGGTATTTATATGATTTACCGCCTCAGTGGGTCAAAATCGTACATAAAGGAGGCAAGCAATTTGAGATATCAGAGCGCCCAAAATTGCCAAATTGGGCCTTGCCTGAACAATTGCAGCATAAACAAACGGGCTTTGATGATAAAAGCGTAGAAGAAGAAAAACTGCCTAAAGCAGTTGAGGATTGTATCAGCGCTTTTAAAAAATTCAACATCACAAAATCCGAGCTTGAAACATATCTTTGCCTGGAAGCTGATACATTTACAGACAAAGATATTGAAACCCTAAGAAACATATATTTTCAACTTTTGAAAGGTAAAAAGAAAAAAGAAGATTTTTTCATGCTCCCTGAAAAGCCTAAAAGAGGGCAACAAACACTTAAACTTGAGCAAAATTTAAGCGGAGGTAAAAATGGCTAGAGGTTATGCGCAAGAGTTTTTTGAGGGATATATAAAGCCAAAAGGCATTAAGAGCTTTACACACAAAGACATATTACGAGAAACTGATGCCAATTGTTCTTATAGGGTTTTACAGGATTTAATTTCATATCTTGAAAAAATGGGATATAAGCTCACAGAAATTTTTGAAGAAAGAATAAATAAAAAAAATCAAAAGAAGAAATATAAGAGATATTTTATTGAGGCAATATGACATGAAAGGGTATATTAAGTTATACAGACAGTTTTTAAATTGGGAATGGTACAAAGACCCTAATACTTCAAGACTTTTCATTCACTGCCTTTTAAGAGCAAACCACGAAAATAAAAAATGGTGTGGCACGATTATAAAAAGAGGTCAATTCGCAACAAGCATTGCGCATTTGGCAGATGAAACAGGCTTGAGTATAAGAATGGTAAGAACTTCGCTGGAAAAATTAAAAAAGACAAAAGAATTGACAAGTTATCGACAAGGTTCTTTTTCAATAATAACCGTAAATAATTGGGATGACTTTCAAGAGATTGACAAGTCATTGACAAGTGAGCGACAAGACAGCGACAACAAACAAGAACTAAAAAAACTAAAAGAAAAGGAAGAAGAATATATCAGTGCGCAAGAAAAAAATTCTCAATGTGACCCGTGCGAAAATATGCTCAATGGGTGGTTTGGGGAATTCCGAAATGTGCACTTAACCAAAGAACAATACGACAAGCTTCTTTCCAAGATTCTTGATGAAAACTTTTTAAATTCGCTGATTGAGGATTTATCCGCAAATATTGCACAAAAAAAAGAAGGCGCTCCCTTATACGATGAAAAATTTCCCTATATGCACTATGTGATATTGGAGAAGTATTGGAAATTCAGAAAGCAAAACCCCTTGCGCTTTAAAGATAAGACTACTTCCGACCTGCATAGACAAACAGATACAGACAAGATACTTCAAGAAATCAGAAAGGTAAAAGAAAAATGGAGTTAAAAGATTTTGTTGACGTTCTTTTTGTGCTTTATCCCAATTCATATAATAGCGAAAATGCCTATTTAAAAAAGAAACAATATCTTATGGCCCTTGATATCAAAAATATTGATTGGGAAAAAATGCTTGATAGGATTGCAAAGTGTCATTTCGGAGATTATATGCCTTCATCTGCGTGGCTTAGAGAACAGACAAAAAATTGCTACAAAAAAGAATTTTTGCAGAGCTCCAGTCAATTTGTATCGGTTAAAGTATATAACCCCATAATAAACGAAATTATTAACTGCGATTGCTTCCCGAAAGATTTAGGCAATGAAGAAATAATTCGATTTTATGAAAAAAATTTCGGGGGCTGCGGTTGGAAAGTTTTAGAAAAAACGGATTATTAATTTTTGGAGAGGGGTTATGAGAATTGCATTTAGCGGTTTGTTTTTATCTTATATAAGCACAAACTGTGTTTATATTGACGGTTGTCCTGTTCCAAAATCTTTGCTTAAAAGGTGGTCCCCTTCTTTGATTTTTTGTTACGAAAGAGGCTGTAATTGCAACGGGTGCCTCGTTAAAGAAATGATGAAAACAAATTGTAGGGCAAAGTATTCTGTTAGAGCAATGATTCTTGTCGGCAAAAAACTGCCCGCAGCCATAAGAAAGGGAATAATAAATGACAAACGAACTAAGTAAACAAATATGCGAGATATGCGGGATAAAAGATAATGTTGATTTTTCCGAACCGACTAATTTCGTGAAATTACTTGAATTGCCGATTAATCCCAAAGGTACATTATTATGGTGGGAAATAAATCAATTACATAAAAATCCGCCTTATGAAAGAAGTAGATTTTTAATTTATTTATTAATTATTTTAAAAGAAAAATATAAATACCATTTTAAGGATGAAAAAGAAAAAGAAGAATTAAAGCAATCAATCAGAGAGGCAGAGTGGAAGTATGAGTGATTTATCCGAATTTTGGCAAGAAGAAAAACAATCATTTAAAGAACGATGTATTAAAAGAAATGCTAAATATGAACCTCTTTTACAAAAAATGGGAGCAATATATAAAGCTGACGGAATTTATGAACTTGACGGCTATTTTTTATATCCGACAAAGGGATTTGCTATGAGTAAAACTAATTCAAGAAAAAGAATGAAATTAGATAAATTTATAAACAAAAAGCTAAATTTAAAGGAACAATTATGAGTAGACCTAAAAGAGTAATTAAAATTCCTGAATATATAGTATCTGAAATTCAAGAATATTTAAACTTAGAGGAAACAATAAAAGAGATTAATAAAAGATTTTATGAAGCAGAAAGTGAAGCTTATATAGAAGCACAAGAAAATTGTATTTATACTATATTTCATTTTTTAGTAAAAGAATTGAATTTAAATGGTAAACCCGATATGAACGCAATTAAAGAAGAATACAAATATTATTCAAAAAAGAAAAGAACACCGTATTCAACTATTAATTGCGTAATACCCGAAGCTAATAAGGATATAGAAAGCGAGTGTGAGGAATGAACATTGACAACCTTATTATTATAAATATGTGGGATAGACCTTGTATGCACTTAATAGCGGAGGTTCTGCCTGACGGAAAAATTAAATACATAAATAAAATCCTAAAAAAAGAATATCCCGAATTAAAAAAGGGTAAAGGTTGGGCAAGCATTAAGGATTATGGTTTTATCTTTGATGAAAAAACTGGCAAATTTATATTAAAAAACAAAAGTGTAGTAAAGTGGGTTGACGGTAGAAACCATAACTGGCAAGGTTTAACCGAGTTTACTTATGATGATATTGTTAATAGCTCGAAGTGGGGTGATTAATTATGACAAAACCAATAATTAACGGTGTTGATGTGTGCGAATGCGAATTTTTAACAAAAAGAGAAAATTTTATTTACTGTATGGGGCAATTGCAAACTAAAAAAGGCATAAGCAGTAGGTCTTATGAATGTTTAGAAAATCCTAATTGCTACTACAAACAACTCAAACGCAAAGAGCAGGAATGTAAAAAATATAAAAAATATAAAAAGTGCATAAAAGAAATAAGAGATGAATT
>CANQLJ010000042.1 GCA_947624685.1 Candidatus Gastranaerophilales bacterium
CAAGTTTTTTTCCAATAACACCGATTGTCATGTTAAACCTTTCTGTTGTGAGAGCTACTTTTTAAAGTGTTTCTCTTTTGTACTTACTGACTTTGTTTCAAGAGAATTTTGAAACTCTGTCTTTCTAAATAGATCACATTAATATTAAATTGTCATGTGTCTTTTCAAATGAAGTAATTACAGTTTTACTTCAATATCAACCCCTGAAGGCAAATCCATTCTGGATAATTCTTCGGTTGTTTGTTGGGTTGGTTCATAAATGTCAATAATTCTTTTATGTGTTCTCATTTCGAAGTGTTCACGAGATTTTTTATCAACGTGCGGCGAACGAAGAACGCAATATACTCTACGTCTTGTAGGCATTGGGATAGGACCGGATACTGTTGCATCGGTTCTTTTTGCAGTGTCTACAATTTTTTGAGCAGAACTATCAATCAATTGATGATCATATGCTTTTAAACATACTCTGATTCTTTGTCTTTTTGCAGTGCTCATTGCGTTTTAATAACCTTTACTAATATTTTGTAACATACTAAAGCGTATTATAAACAAAATCCCTCGTCAATAGGTTTTTAAGAATTTTTTTATTTTAGCTTTACAAAACTACAAAATTTGAAAATTTTATTTTTTGCATATATTTTTATTTTTGTTAAATTTTGTAAAAATTATTTTTTGCTCCTATCAATAAAATTTATATTGCAAACTTCTATTTTGTATAATTTTTTTAAAAAAAAGGACAAAATTATGGATATTTTAAATATTTCACCAATTTTAAACTCTAAAAAAATTCAAATCAAAAATTTTTCTTACAATTCCATATATTTTAAAGGCCTTCAAAAAGATGAGTTTATAAAAACCACCCAAGATACTAAAAACACGCAAAAAGACGATTCGCAATTTGATAACGTTAATCAAATTGAACAAACACAGGGTAAAATTGATGAATTAAACAAAAAAATCCGGGAAATTAATCAAACAATCGAAGAAAACAAGCAGCAAATTAAAAAATTTTCTAATACAAAGATGTTGATTAACGATATTGACACATCTTTGAGAAAAAAATTGAAAAAAAATGCGCAATATAGGACTCTTGAGGCAAATTTTTACAGTGAAACCGACAAACAAAAACGAGAATTAATCTTTAGCGCAATGGAAGAAATAAGAAAAAGCACCTCAAGAGGAATTTTAAATGAAGATTATGGCGAAATCAAACAAGATTATCTGGATTTACTTGAAGAAATATACCTTGGTTCAAGCTATGACAAAAGATATTCAATAATTCAAAATGAAATAGATAATATAATTTTTAAACAAATCCCCTTATGCGAACAAAACATAGAATCCATAAGCAAAAGCATAAAAGATTATGAAAAATTTAAAACCGAACTTCAAAACAACAGCCCTTACGCTTATTTATATAATCCGGATTTAAGCGATGATGAGAAAATTTTAAAAGCAAAAACAAATATAATATCTTGTTCAAGATATTTATCCGAGCGCAATTTAAGCAGCTATCAAATGAAAAGAATTATAAAAGAAGCAAAGCTTGACATTGTAAAATTAAACCAAAAAACATACATAATAAAAAATGAAAAATTTAAAAACATTAATGTCGAAAAATACTATAAAGCTCAAATTTGCTATGATAAATTAATCCAAGCAAAAAAAGCCCAAATAATACCCTCTCGAGATTTTGCATGCGAATATTTCCTGAGCGAATCAGATATGAAAAAGATGGTTTTAAATGAAAAAATAGAATTAATCGGAAAAGAATATCTAAAATATCTCTATGGCGAATTTGATCTAGAAAACACCTATGTCGATATGAAAAGCGAAAAAACAAAGGAAACGGTACAAAAACTAAACGAA
This sequence comes from Candidatus Gastranaerophilales bacterium, assembly GCA_947624685.1. Taxonomy (GTDB): domain Bacteria; phylum Cyanobacteriota; class Vampirovibrionia; order Gastranaerophilales; family Gastranaerophilaceae; genus RUG14156. Next base: position 1,870 of record CANQLJ010000042.1, read on the forward strand.
AAATACCGCCAAAGAAAAATCGTAAACGACGCAATTTCATACGACTTGTATTATTCAAGAACCGGCAAAAAGGCTCCCAAAGCTTCAAAATATTATATTGAAACAAAATCTATTATGCAAAAATCAAACCCGCCGATTCCGTTTTCATATCTTATTGAATATGGTTTCGCAAGAAAACAAGATATAGTTAAAGCGGTCAAAAACGGCGAACTAAAAGCTCTTTCAAAAGAAACAACGACACCTGAGGGAACAATAACAAAAGAATATTTCATAAGCACACAAGACGCTTATAAGACAATAGAAGCGCTTGCAAAATTAAAACGAAACAATTCCGATTGTCTTGATTTTGAAAGTTTTTCAAAAAGATTTAATCTGAACCACGCTCAAATAATGCGCGCAATCAAAAATGACGAATTGGAATTTCTTGATGAATTTATCTCTTATGAAGATTCTCAGTCGCTTTATTTCAATCTCACAACCCCAAAAAATGTCGCATTTATTGAAAAAAGAGAAGATGAAATGAAACAGCAAGCGCTTCTTGACGAACAAAAAGCGCAATATAACAGAAGAATGTTTTCCCTCAGATCAACGCTCGCGTGGTATTTTGCACAAAATACAAAAGAAGTTAAATCAGATGTCGCAAAAGAATATGAATATTACGCTAAATTGCTGGATAAAATTGAAAAAGGCGAACCATTGACGCCGCAAGAAGAAATTTCATATAAAAAATATAATAAAATTTCTTGGAATAAATCGGGCAGCGACGAATTTTCCATCTCAATGCAAAAAGCGGGTGCAATTATAGAAATGTGCCAAAATGAAGGCATAGATTGCATCGATTCGCAGCAATACAGCGAAATCAGAGAAATTCTTGAAAAATATCGAGATTTATTTGAATAAAAATTAACTTTAAGCGCAACAAAAAAATTTCACAAATTTTAAATAAGTAAAAATAAAAGGAATAAAAAATGTTCATTTCACCAATATGTTTCACATCAAATTCACGCGTAAATCTGAAAAAGAAAGAAAATGCAAGCAATAATTTTCACAGCGTCGACGATTATTATAGCGACGTTTTTCAAAAAATGAACAAAACAAACCCGACCGATCAAAAAAATCAAACGATACAAAAAATGATTTCAATTAAAAAAGAAATTGAAAAAATGAATTTAAAGCTAATTGAAACGGTTAAAGAATTAAAAGAATATCAAAGACTGAATCCGGGCCAAAAAGATGAAACATTCAAAAAGCTCGAACTAAAAATTGCCGTAATAAAATCCGAAATTAAAAAGCTCGAAGACGAATCGCAAAAAAATACAAAATATTATGATTTACTTTGCGCAAATCCAAAAATCGCTTTTATGCTGAACCCAAACCTCACAAAGAAAGAAAAAGAGCAGCTTGCAAAAAATTGCGCTTCATTAGATTCAACGGAAACTTTTTGCCAAAAACATAAAATAAATGAAACAATGGCCGCTCTTTGGGCAAAAGAAGGAAAACTCATTTCATATAAAGCCGAAAGCATATATTTTCCAAAAAACAATTCAATAAATGAAAGCTTTATCAAAAAAATCAGAGAAAAAATAAAATATACAAAAACAATAGATGAATTATTTCAAGAAGGCTATGACAAAGAAGCGCTTGTTCAATCAATCAAAAAAGGTCAAATTGAGCTTTTTGAATTAAATAAAATCCCAACAAGCAACTTAAATAAAGTTTATGTTGATATGAAAAGCAAAAAAACAAAAGCCGCTCTTGAAAAAATCGAAAAATTGCCCATAAGCACCGTATATCAAAATCGTCTTTGCGACGAATTTAAAAAATACGGAATTGAAAAAATGCCCGCTCGATCGAAATACTTTATCGAAACATCAAAAGAAAAAGAAAGTTTAAACCAGCCCATAGGCATATCAAGGCTTGTTTCATTGGGTTTTGGAAGCTATGAATCAATTATGAAAGCGGTTGAAGAAGGATACCTTGAGACGACCGTGCAATTAAACCCTATGACAAATGCCGCAAAATCATATTATATCGACACAAAACAAGGCGAAAAAACCCAAGAAGCGCTCAAAATCTTAAGAGAAGAAAATCTCGATGTATATAATATCGCTCAGTTTATCAAAAAATGCCGCATCACAAGAGAAGAACTTTTTAAAGCGATAAAAGAAAATGAAGTTGATTTTATTGATGAATATATTTTGCAAGATGACGATTTAAACCTCTATTTCAACATTGAAAACGAAAAAAACAAAAATTTTATTGAAAAATGTAAATTAAATCGCATCCAAAAACAGCAAGAAAAATACAATAAAGACTTTCAAAAAGAAAATTATCTGAAACTGGATTCTCTAAAACGAGATTTAATTTGGTATTATATCTCAAGAGGAGAAAGCATCAAAGATAAAGCCCCCGGCATTAAAAAATATGTTAAATCATTAATAGAACAAAATAAAATCAATTCAAATAATGAATATGAAAAAGAGTATGAAATTAAACAATTAACACAATTTCAAATCGACCCTCAAACGCTGAGCCAAGACTACGCCCAAGCGATTTATAAAGCGCAAATGTTAATTGAGATAATAAAAGAAGAAGGTTTTGAAAACTTTGAAAGCGATTTAATAAATGTTTTAGAACCATATAAAGATTTATTTATCCAAAAATAAATCCGCTTTTTAATGTATTATTTAAGCGGATTTTCCCAAATCTAGTAGTTTACCTGAATAAAAATTTTAATAATCTTTTTTTAATTAATAATCTATCCTAAAATTCCTTTTTTAATTTTTTTTAAGCTTTCGCCATCACTCCTTTCAAACAGGTAATACTCTGATATTTCTTAACTTGACTATATTTTGATTGTATATACTGAGGGATAAAGTTCAAGCTAAAAAATGTTAAAAAACTTTTACAAACAGGGCTTTTTAAGTGATAATAAATGAAAATAAGTTTTTACATTCTTAACATATTAAAAAACATTTGACAAAGCGAAAAATAAGACTATCATTACATTTTTTCCATGCTTTATTTTGAAATTCAACAATATAAAATAAAAGCGCATTATTAAAATGCGCTTAAAAGAAATTAGTTTAAAAGTTAATTATTAATTAAAAATATCTTTTCAAAAGACCTGCAAAAGCTGCTCCATGGCGAGCTTCATCTTTTGCCATTTCATGAACGGTGTCATGAATTGCGTCATATCCTAATTGTTTAGCTCTTGCAGCAATATCTAATTTTGCTGCGCATGCACCGGTTTCAGCGTCAACTCTGGCTTTAAGGTTTTCTTTTGTGGAAGAAGAAACGACTTCACCCAATAATTCCGCAAATTTTGCGGCATGTTCAGCTTCTTCAAAAGCTATTCTTTTATAAGCTTCGGCAACTTCAGGGTATCCTTCTCTATCTGCTACTCTTGACATTGCAAGATACATTCCGACTTCGGTGCATTCGCCGTTAAAATGGTCTTTTAAACCTTGAGTAACCATTTTATCTTCAACAACACCGTCACCCACATGATGTTCGCAGGCAAAACCTTTGATTTCACTTGCTTCATTAAATTTTGTTGCCTTACATTGAGGGCAAACTTCCGGTTTTGTATCTTGTTCGATTGTGTAACCACATACTGCACATACCCATTTTGTCATTTTTTTGTTCTCCTTTTTAAACTATAGCTTTTATTTTCTTAATTACATTATCACTAAATTCTTTTGTGGTAGCGCCCCCTTTTATATTATTAATATCAGGGGTCAAAAACTTCCCTTCCTTATATGTTTCAAATAGCGCCGTTTCAATTATTTTAGCACAATTTTGTTCTTTTATATAATTTAGCATTAAAATTGCACTTCTCAATAACCCCGTAGGGTTAGCGATTCCCTTATTCGCAATATCCGGGGCACTTCCGTGGACTGCTTCAAATATGGCACAACTGTCCCCAATATTGGCGCTTTGTGCAACTCCTAAGCCTCCGACAAGTCCTGCACAAAGGTCAGAGACAATATCGCCGTATAAATTAGGCATAACAAGGCAATCAAATTGATTTGGATTCGCTACAAGCTGCATACATAAATTATCAATCAATATTTCACTTGCTTCAATTTTATTATAATTAACGCTGACTTCTCTAAAAGTATCTAAAAACATACCGTCAGCGAGTTTTGAAATATTTGCTTTTGTTGCAACGGTGACTTTTTTTCGATTGTTTTTAATTGCATAATTGAAAGCAAATTTGCAAATTCTTTTACAGCCCTGTTTTGTAATCAATTTTATACCGTGGATTGTATTATCATCAATTTTTTCTTCAAGCCCCGCGTAAATGTCTTCGGTGTTTTCTCGAATTATCACTAAATCGACATTTTTAAAAGGCGTTATAACGTTTGGAATATTTTTTGAAGGGCGAACATTTGCATATAAATCAAAATGCCTTCTTAATTCAACATTTACAGATTTAAAACCCTTTCCAATGGGAGTAGTTATCGGAGCTTTTAGAGCAATCTTATTTTTTTCGATTGATTTTATTGTTTCATCCGGTAAAACTTCGCCAAATTTTTCTATCGCACGAGCCCCCGCAAAGCAGCTGTCCCAATCAATCTTTAATCCCGTTGATTCAATTATATCAACAACGCTTTTTGTAATCTCAGGGCCGATACCGTCACCGTCTATTAAAGTTATATTATATTGTTTAGACAAGTTTAAAATCTCCGTTTTTATTAAGATGTTGAACCAATCCCCCGTCTTGAAGCAATCTTATCATTACATCCGGCAAAGGGGTAATTTTAATTTCAAGATTTTTTGTAATATCTTTTAAAATGCCTTCTTTAATATTTAATTCTAGTTCGTCTCCGGCTTCAATCTTATCCGTATCGCATTCAATAGCTAAAAGCCCGATATTAATTGCGTTTCTAAAAAATATTCTCGCAAAAGATTTGGCAATGACTGCACCAACTCCCGCTATTTTAATAATTTGAGGAGCATGCTCTCTTGATGAACCTAATCCAAAATTATTCCCTGCAACAACAAAATCACCCTTTTGAACTTTGGAGGCAAATTCAGGGTCAGCATCTTCCAGAACATGTTTAGAAAATTCTTCCAAGTCGTTTCGAAGATGGAATAACCGCCCCGGCGCAATATGATCCGTTGAAATATTATCGCCGAATTTAAAAGCTTTTCCTCTTTTAATATATTCAATATTATCAGACATTAATCCCCCACAAAGTCATTTAAAAATAAGTAGCTTTTTTATTATATACTAAATTTTTAAATAATGTATAATAATTTTATGAATAACTCTGAAATTTTAAAAAAACTAAAAAATGAGATAATCGTTTCGATTCAGGCAATGGAAAATGAACCTTTGTATGATGAAAATTGTATTTTGGCGCTCGCAAAAAGCGTAATTACATTGGGCGGCACTAAAGCCCTCCGATTGGCGGGTGAAAGGGATATAAGAAACATCAAAAAACTGTTCCCCGATATTATTGTAATCGGTATTACAAAACCAAAGCTAATTCCTAAAAACTATAAAGAAATTGTCTATATCACACCAACAATTAACGATTGCAAAAAAATAATCGAAGCGGGGGCTGATATTGTAGCTTTTGACGGCACAAAAAGAAAAAGAGAGAACAATGAAACAACAGATGATTTAATAAAATACATAAAAAGTCAAAATAAAATCGCTATGGCAGATATTGCAACCTTTGACGAAGCAAAAAGTGCTTTTGAATCAAATTGCGACATCGTTTCAACGACACTAAGCGGCTACACCATTGAAACAAGTGACAAAAAAGATGAACCCGATTTTGAACTTATTAAAAAAATAAAAGAAAACTTAGATATTTTTTCAATTCTTGAAGGAAAAATCTGGGAAAAAAATGACATAAAAAAAGCTTTTATAAATGGCGCTGATGCTGTAGTTGTGGGTTCAGCCATAACAAGACCGCAGTTAATTTATAAAAGATTAAAAGAAGGCCTGAAGGAAGGAATAAAAGATTAATGAACAATACTGCGCTTGGAATTGATATCGGCGGAACAAAAATCAGTTTTTGTAAAATCAACAAAAACGGTGAAATAATATCTGAAATCAAAAAAGAATCTACTCCAAAAACAAAAGAAGACATTGAAAAAATTCTAAAAAAAATAATCGATGAAAGTTCTTGTAATGTTGATTTTATAGCAATTGCAACAGCAGGAACCGTGAATAAAGAAAATTCAAAAGTCATAGGATCGACTGCCAACCTGCCTTTTGGCTATAAAGATATTGATTTTGAAAAATTATCAAACAAAAAAGTCTTTATTGAAAATGACGCAAATTGCGCGGCATACGCAGAATATATAATAGGTGCTTCAAAAGGTTATGATAATAATATCATGTTGACCCTTGGAACGGGAGTCGGAGGCGGAATAATAATCGATGGGAAACTGTTTAAAGGTTCTATCGGGGCTGCGGGCGAAATGCATTTTGCACTTTCAAGGAAAAAAGAAAGACAATGCACCTGCGGCGCTTGGGATTGTTTTGAAATATATGCAAGCGGAAACGGCCTAAGATTAACGGGAAAAGAAATATTTAATGATGAAAATATAACGACATATAATATTATTGAATATGCTAAAAATAACGATGAAAGAGCGCTTCTGGCCTTAAACAGGTGGCAAGAGGACATTACTTTAGGGGTTTTAGGGCTAACTAATCTTTTTAATCCGCAATGTGTCGTATTATCAGGCTCTATGGCGCAATTTTGCGACAATAAAAAAATAGAAGATTTTGTAAACTCTAAAACCGTAACATCAAAAATAAAAGTGTTTATCGCCCAAACTCAAAACCATGCCGGCATGATTGGGGCGGTTTTATTGGGATACAAACTTTTAAATTTTTGATATTATTGACTTAATAAGCTTTGTCATTTTAGCGCCGGAGCTTTTTCCGATTTCTAAGACTTCATTATGGCTCAATTTATTATCCTTTATTCCCGTTGCATAATTTGTAATCATACTTAAAGCAAGCGTTTTCATCTTTAAATAATTTGCAACAATCGCTTCAGGCACGCTTGACATCCCGACAACATCCGCTCCTAATATTTTAAAAGCTTTAACTTCGGCTTTTGTTTCATAGCTTGGGCCCGTCGTTGCAACATAAACGCCTTCTTTTAAATCAATACCCAAGTCTTTTGCACATTTTTTGGCAATTTCAATGAGCCTTTTAGAATAGCATTCGCTCATATCGGGGAATCTTTCGCCCAATGTTTCATCGTTTTTACCTACAAGCGGATTAGTTCCCATAAAATTGATATGGTCATTTATGGCTAAAATATCGCCCGGGATATACTTTTTATCCAATGAACCCGCGGCATTTGTGATAATAAGGGTATTTGCGCCCAATAATTTTAATATTTTTATCGGATATGTAATATCCTGCATTGAATTTCCTTCGTAATAGTGGAATCTTCCTTGCATTATTGCGCAATTTTTCCCGTTAATTTGACAAAATAACAGCTCGCCCTTATGCCCCTTAATTGAGGTCGAGCAAAAACCCGGGATTTGTTCATATTTTATCTTAATACCATCATCTATTCCATCACAAAAACAACCCAAGCCCGAGCCCAATACAATTGCGGCATCGACTTTGAGGTCGTTTGTTTGAGAATTAATATAATCAAGTGTTTGTTTGATTTTGTCCATAAAAATCAAATTTATCCGCTAAAATAAATTTATTTTAAATAAATTTTATCGCTTAACCGACTAAACCGTCATCATCGGATTCGGAAGCTTTAACCATAATTGCGTGTTGCACCGGTTTTTCTTTTTTGACATTAGAGTCAAAAGGAATATCAATATCAAAACCAAAATCATCTCTCGGTTTTTTCATTTGTGATTCATCGACTAATTTTTTTGCAAGTTCAATTAACTCATAAACTAATTGGTAACGATTTGGGGCTTTTTCGTTTAAATCCCAAGCTGTTTTGGTAATTTGGCTCATATTTTTCTCCTATATAATAATCTTACAATGAGAAAAATATAGATGCAAGAGCCCGATTTTTTATTTCATTAATATTTTAGTATTCATATTTATAATATAATTCATCGGCCCTTTTTCTGTATTGTTCATACATTTGAGGATTTAAAAGCCTCAAAAACCCGTCAATTAGCCCTACGTCATCTCTTGAGCGAAGCTGAATATCTTCATTTCGCGCTCTTTTTGCCATTCTTTTAGAGCTTATTGAAGCAGGAAGCGCCGTTCCTATTAACATCGTATTTGACGAAGCAAGTTTGAGCCTTCTTATTCTCTCTTGCTGGGGAGTGTAGCGCCAAACACGTCCTAAAAGCTCATATTCAAGGTTTTTTAGCCTTTCTTCGTCGCTTAACTCGGAGTATGTTCTTGGAAAATGTCTTTTTTCCATAATCTCAATTGCTTTTAAATCTTTTTTTGAAAAATTCACGCTATAAGGCGTGTTGGGCACGGCATTTAATATATCTTCTTTGGTAATTGTGACGGATTGGACTTCATCACAATATGCGCAATAGGAATACAAAGGTATAACCATCGTATACAGTAGCACAAGATATATAACACAATAAATTATAGAAAATTTTGAATATTTTATTATTTTTTTTGACATATAAAACCGCTATTTTGGCTCATTATAGTCAAATTTTGAACCGATAATTTACAAAAAATATTCAACAGTTATTGAATTTCAAAAGAATAATATTAACTTTTGTAAAAAAATAATAAAAATCATAAACATTTTCTAAAGCAAAACACAAAAATGCCGATTAAAAGACCAACACGAAAAAGGGAATGACAATAGAATAAAGAAATTACGGGAAAAATTATGAAAAGATTGTTAATTAGCTTAGGAATAATATTTACATTAATATTTGGTGTACAAAACACCTTTGCGGCACTTGATTATTCAAAAATCTCAACAAACGCAAAAATTACCCAAGCACTCGGTGAATTATATAAAATCAACAGACGCGATGTTTTAGCAATATTATACGGACAAAACGCGACAAGAAAACCGATTCGAATAATGTTTAGAGATTTATCAATGTTTGGTTACAAAGATTGTGAAGCGTTGACTGCCAAAACAAAATCGGGCGGATTGGTTATTTATATAAGCTCTGAACATAGAGGCGCAAGCCCTGAATGTATCGCTTGTTTGATTGCCCACGAATCTCAACATCACACCTACACAAATTCAAAAGCGGAAGAACTCCGCGCATGGATTTCAGAAACCCAAGCCTGGAGCGAATTTGTCAAAAGAGACAGGACTCTTTTATCAAGAAACGAACCCTTGGTTAAGCGCGAAAACTACATCGCAAAACTTAGAACCAGAGGCGGTATCGCCGAAGTCAAAAAACTAATCGCGGCAAACCCCGTTTATGCTCAATTAAATTAACCATTTAAAAGCTAAAATATATCACAGGATAAGTAGCGAAAACCGTTATCGGGTAATATCGCTACTATATTTTTATCTTTGTTTTCTTTTCTTTTCGATAATTCAATTGCGCTAAAAATGCTTGCACCCGATGAAATTCCGCAAAATAGCCCTTCTTTTTTAGCTAAAAGCCTTGTATATTCTATTGCGTCATCATCTTTAACGGTAATTATTTCATCAATTAAAGTTCTATCAAATATCTTAGGTACAAAATTCGCTCCCACGCCTTGAATCTTATGTGATGAAGCATAGCCTTTTGAAACAAGAGGAGATGACTCCGGCTCATATGCCACGATTTTAATATCTCTATTCAATTCTTTTAATCTTTTTGAAATCCCGCAAAGCGTTCCCCCTGTACCAAAACCACCCGTAACAATATCAATTTTGCCATCTAAATCATTATAAATTTCATTTGCGGTTGTTTCATAGTGGGCTTTTGGGTTATTTTCATTTTCAAATTGCGAAGGGATAAAAGAATTTTTTATTTCATTTTTTAATTCATTTGCTTTCTCGACTGCCCCTTTCATCCCTAAAGCCGCATCCGTTAAAACAAGCTCAGCTCCATACGCTCTTAAAACATCCTGTCTTTCTTTGCTCATACTTTCAGGCATTGTTAAGATAATTTTTAAATTTTTACAAGCACAAATCATCGCAAGCGAAATACCCGTGTTTCCGCTTGTGGGTTCAATTATTGTCGTATCAGAATCGATTAATCCTTTATTTGTCGCATCCTCAATCATATAAAAAGCGGCTCTATCTTTAATAGAGCCTGACGGATTAAAATATTCCGTTTTTGCAAAAATATTTCCAAACCCGAAATTGATGGAATTAATCTTAATCAAAGGAGTATTAAACATCATTTCTAATACATTATTCTTAACATTCATAAAAACCTCTTATTAACTTTTGTAACAATTTAGAATCTAAAATTTTTTAACTTAACAAAAAATTATATTTAACATATTTATATTAATATTAAATCATCCAAAGGTAAAACACCATGAATATAAATAAAATCAGCTATCAAAGTCCTTTATACAATATTACTTTTTCAAAAAATATCAACAAAAATGAAAACGACCATGCCCAAGACCCTAACAGCGAGCATGACGATAAGTACGAAAATGGGCATGCCGATGAACAAATTAAAAGGCATGCCAATAAAAATTTTAAATCTTTCGATGTTTTTTCAAAAGCAATTGAATCAAGCGCAAAAGCAAAACTTAAACAAAATCCCAAAAAGCCCTATGAAAAAACATCGGAGCTTATTTTGCCGGACGGAACAAAACAAACAACGACCCTATACTACAGCTCGAAAGGCAAACTGAAATACCAAATTATCGAATTAACTTCGCAACAAAAATTTACAAACGACGCAATTGAAAACAAAATCACAAAAAAATTCGACGCCGATTCAAATCTGATAAAACAAGTAATAACAACGAAAAAAACATCCAAAGACCGCATAGACATTGAATCAAAAGAATATAACGCCCAAGGACTCATTGAAGAAAGTGCCTCGCACCAAAAAACAAAAGAAGACGGGACAATCATAGGCACCGAAACGACGGTAAACTATGAAGACGACTCTTTCGACAGAATTGTCTATGACAAAATCCAATCAGAAGACGGGACAATCACGGAAGACCGTTACAATTTCATGGACGAAGACGACAATCTCGTATCCAGAATCGTCTACACAAAAGAAACAGACGGCAACGCATATTATGAAGAAGTCGAACATCAAAACAAGCGCCTTGACTGCCTTAAAGACGATTTTAAAATTACGGTAAAGCAAAAAGACGGCTCATACAAAATATCAAACAAAATCACTGATTACGACCCGAATGCTTGGTTTAAAACAACAACAACGGAACAAACCGTATTTCCTGACGAAAGCATGAAAAGAACAACCAAAAGATATGACAAAAATTGTAAATTAATCGAACTTCAAAGAGATTCTCTAACAAAGCTTGAAAACCATCAAACAAAAGAAGAATCGAAGATTTATAACGTCAGAAATAATGTCGAAGAAATCTACCAACAAAGCGAAAAAATAACCTTTGATTCGGGTATTGTTCAAACAATGACTTGTCATTTTGATGACGGCGAATTGGAAAACAAAGAAATAACAATCGAATACCCCGCCAATGACGGCACTTCGATAAGCCAAAAAAGATTTTTTGCAAAAGACGATTCCTATGAAGGAAAACATGTCGTAATTCAAAAACACCGCATAGATGACGTAGTTGAAGAAACTACAAAAATCTATGATTCCAACGACAAGCTCATAAACACGCTTTATATAGAACTATAGATTGCCGCTTTCTTGCACCAAATCATTAATTCTTTTTTTGGCGCATGACGCATTTTCAATTGTCGAATTTCCGCCAATACACCCGTTTGGACATGCCATAACTTCAATTAAATTAGAATTCGGGCATGAGCCGTTTTTGGCAAACTTCTTTAATTCTCTGATGCTGTCTTTATTAAGCCCATTTACGATATAGGGTTTTATTTCTCTTTCATCTTTAACTAAATGTTCAACCGCGCCATATACGCCCCCTGAGAGCGGATAATTTCTTCCTTGTTTGGATGGAGCATCAATTATATCAAAAGGTTCAATCGTCTTTAAATCGATATTTTTAGCGATAAACAACGCTTCAAGCTCTTGCGGATTGATTAAAAAATCAATGTCGGGGTTTTCGTAGACTTCCGCCCTTTTAGCCAGACACGGGCTTATAAACACAAGTTTGGCATCCGGATACTTCGCTCTTGCAAGCTTTGCCGTATAATAAAGAGGGGTTTTTGTATTTGATACATAGGGCTTTAAATCGCTTAAATGCTTCTTTACAAGCTCATTATACCCCGCACAGCATGATGTTGTCATAAAAGAAGCACCGTTATTCATCCTTTCGATAAATTCTCTTGCCTCGTTTCGAGTCGTAATATCAGCGCCTTTGGCGACTTCATAAACATCATCAAAGCCGCAGTCTAAAATCCCTTTCATAAGTTGATTCACGCTGCAATCGAATTGCCCGACAATTGCCGGCGCAAACATCGCAATGACCTTGGTTTGCGATTTAATATTTTTTAAAACATGAATTATTTGGCTTTTTTCGCTAATCGCTCCAAAAGGACAGTTTGATGCACATCTTCCGCATGAAATACATTCGTCAAAATCAATCTCGGCAAAACCCTTTTCATTCTTTTGAATTGCACCCACAGGGCACACATCTTCGCACGGAACGGCCAATTTGACAATAGCATTATAAGGGCATGCCGATATACACATTTTGCAGCCCCTGCATTTTGAAGCGTCTATTTGCGATTTCCCGTTTTGAATCGATATTGCGCCAAAGCGGCATGTTTTTTCACATGGCCTTTTAACGCACCCTTTGCACAAGTCTGTAACATAGATTTTGCTTGGCGTACAGCCTCGACACGCATCCTCAATAACGGTCAAAAATTGTCCCGATTGCACTTCTTCGCGATTAAGACAGTCTCTTGCATAGTCGGCTAATGGCTTAATCTCGTCGTCATTTTCAATTGCAAAACCAAGATTAGCAATGATTCTGTCTCGAATAATCGCCCTTTCTTTATGAATGCAGCACCTATAGGGCACATCAAAATATTTTGGGCGCATCTCGATTGGGATTTTGTTAATATTTTTTTCGAAATCGTCGCTGAAAAATGTCTTTATTAACCTGACCAAAATATCTTTTTTAATCTGTATATTTTGAATATCGTCGGCCATATTAAGTTTTCCTTATTTAAAAAATGTTGTTAATGCTAAATATCATCTAAATTAGCACCAACAAAGACATTTTTCAAGCCTTATTGCGCACTATACGCTCGACCCCGCTATTTTGTTCCTGAACAATCGGATTAGTTAAAGACTTAAATTTCAAAATCTGATAAGGTTCAACCTCAAGCGCACGCGCCAATTTTAATATTGTCTTTAACCCCGGACGATTAATCGATACTTCAATTTTACCCATATAATCAAGGCTTATCCCCGCTTTTTCAGCCAGCTTTTCTTGTGTTAATCCGAATTGTTCCCTCAAAAATTTTATATTAACCCCCAGGTTTTTATAAAACGATTTTTCATCCATAAGAAAAGAGTAATTTTAAAATTTGCAACTTTTTACTGGATATTATCCAGTAAAAAGAACTATTCAAATAACTTAATATATTCGATATAGAGTTTATAAAGTCTAAAAAGGACATCAAAATGCAAAAAATATCACGTTCGCAAAAATGTGCGCTTAGCCGTGCTATACAAAAACGCGCGCACAGGCACGCGCACAAGCACATACAAAAACACATACAAAAAAATTTGCAAAAAAACATCAAAACATTCTCATCCATCCTATTTCTTAAAACCGCAGCCGCTTTCTCGCTTGTGGAATTACTTGTGAGTTTAATTGTAATCTCTTGTATCGCTTCAGCTTTCGCTCCAATTATCACAAAGAAAGTTAAATCATCAGGAACAACAATTGGTGCCGCAGGCGGGGGTGGAAGTGATATAACCGCAGATTGCAAGGATATTGTTAATGATAACTGCAAATTATGCTGGAAGAAAAAGAAGACTTGCATCAACTGTACGATTCCCTCTTGCGATAC
>CANQLJ010000043.1 GCA_947624685.1 Candidatus Gastranaerophilales bacterium
TCTTTTCGGTTCACTTTTCTTTCTTTGTATTTCGGCGCTTGAGAGACAAAGAAAGAAAAGTGAACAAAACAAGGTGAAAAAATTTCACACTAAACAGATTGCGGGTCGAGCCCGCAATGACGGGCTTGTAATCTCTTGCCTAATTTCCCGCCTCCTTCTTCCCCTTCCCTCGTCTTTATCCTATAATAACAAAAATGGAGTGCGATTATGGAATTAAGGTTTAATGCGACAGCGAGGACGTTTGGGAAAGATTTATCCCGTGCTCTTAAGGGCGTGAATAAGGATGAATTTTTTAATGACGTTAAAATGTTGGATGTTGATTTGGTTTTGGGCGTGAATATCGGGATAAACGAAATCAGATTAATTCAATTTGAAATTGCGGAATATGTCGGAAGCGACAAAGTTAAATTAAGCGCAAAAGCTGACTATTCTTTTAAACCCAAAACAATTAATGTAACGATAAACAACAATAAATAGCGCTCAATAAAATATAATTTAATAAAAGTTAAAAATTTAAGTTATTTTTTTGGGTTTTGATAAAATATTTAATTATAAGATTTAGATTTGAAAGGGGAGAAAATGAAAAAAAATCTGTTTTTATTATTTTGCACATTTTGCCTTGCGCTAAGTGCATTTGGGGCGACAAAATATGATGCCGAAAGCAAACTTGAAACGATAGGACAAAATCTTTTAACCAAAAACGGCATAACAGCTGCCAATATTAAATTTGAAGCAACGTCAAAAACAGTTGATAATTCGACATTTGCATTAGATAAAATTATAAGCATTTCAAAAGATGAACTATCTTATGCGCTAAATGATAACGAAGTTGCGGCTGTGATTGCAAACGAATTAGGCCACATCATAACAGGCCACGGCGCAAAAGATAAATTAATTTCATCCGTAATGGGAGCTGACACAACAACAAACACTCCGGCATCAAGCCTTGTAAATAATATCGCTCAAACAAAAAAAGAAAAAGAAGCCGATGTCATTGCGGTTAATTTAATGGCAAACGCAGACTATAATCCCTTAAGCGCCATTGTCGTTTTAACAAGACAAACTCAAACAAGCTGGAACGCCATTATGGGAAAACCCGCTAATGCCGATAGAGCTATGAATATCTACGATTACACGGCTTTTGCGTATCCCGAAAAATTTAAAGCGGGCTATAGCTGCAACGAATATAAAAACTTTCTCACTTATGCAAACACCGTTTTAGAAGAAAGAAAAACAAATAAAAAGCTCAACAACAAAGTTCAAAAAGAAGTTGAAAAAGAAAGAAAAAATAGCGTAAAAACAATTTCAAGCTTTAAAACAAGAGGAGCGGTGTCCGGTTGGGATGCGGCATATAGTCTCTTAAACGGCGAAACAAAGTAATTTTTCAATATGTTTAATAAAATTTTAAAAAAGCTGTGTGAAAGTTTAAGCACAGCTTTTTATTTAAAAAGATTTTATACAATATACAATAAAACCAAACACCGCCGAAATAAAAATATAAATTAAAGGGTCTTTTTTGATTTTAAAAGTGAGCAAAAACAAGACCAAAAGTAACGTAAGCCCTAAGTAATCAATGTTGCCTTTGTTTATTATTAAATTATAAAATAATTTCACGCCGACTGCCAAAATAAGTGCACAGGAAGTCGGGCGAAGGATATATAAAATTTTATTTGATAATTTGTTTTCAAAGAATTTTTTATACAATTTAAAAACAAAACTTGTTATAACAAGCATTGGTAAAATCAAAGAAAAGCTCGATAATAGCGCCCCTTTGATATTTAAAATATTATATCCGCAATATGTCGCCATATTAAGCCCGATTGGCCCCGGGGTGAGATTTGATATTGCAATTAATTGCGACAATTGAAATTCATTGAACCAATGGTATTTATCCATTATTTCATATAAAAACGGTAATGACGCTAATCCCCCGCCAAAGGTGAAAAGCCCGATTTTAAAAAATTCAAAACATATTAAAAATTGAACGCTATATATCATTATTATCTTTCTTTTTAATTATTTTGTTTTCAAAAAAATATAGTATAATCGCAGCAAAAATCGACGAAATTATTATAATGACGGGTGAAATTTTAAATAGCGACAAAACAAAAACAACTAAGAACCAAAACAAACAAAACTTGTCGGGGGTTGATTTTTGCCACATTTCTTTAAGAGTTAAATAAATTAAAATTATGACACTAATGTTTACCGCCCAAAAAATCTGCTCTAAAAAAGCGATGTTTGTGATTTTTTCTAAAATCTTTGAAATGGCTATAATTACAACTATAGGAGATAAACAAAGCCCAAAGACAGCACTTAGCGCGCCAAAAAATTTTTTTAATTTATATCCTATTAAAATTGAGAGATTAATTGCGATAATCCCGGGCAGACATTGGCTCACGCAATAAAAATCAACAAGCTTATTTTCATTTATCCAATTTCTTTTTTCGACAAATTCTTTTTTGGTGATGGGTAAAATTACATAGCCACCGCCTAATAAAACCATGCCGATTTTAAAAAATATTTTAAATATATCAAATAATTTTACGGTTTTTTCTTGCATCAAAATTATTCTTTTTCAAAATTTAAAGAACTTACAAAACCTTGGACAACTTTTGGGTTATATGCTTTCATATCAACGATTGAAAGAATAAGTTTTGTTGATTTGGAATCTTTATTTATTGTCTTATCTTTGTTTAGATTATATGTTGAATAAGCGCCAAGCGTACCTTTGACGTTTTTAAAGGGGATATTTTTTACACCCGCTTCAAAAACTATAAAAGGAATTGTTTTATTATTTGCAATATAGTTTCCTCTTTGAACGATTTTAAAATCTTCCAATGAAATAACTGAATCTTTAAGAGAATTTAAGACGTTATCAATTTTTGAATCAATTAAATGAGTGTTAAAATCATCGGTTGATACAATTTCTTCGTTTTTTAGGTTGAAAATTGTGATTTTTTGGCCGGTGGGAAGATATTTTGCGTTAATTTTTTTATATCCAAACAGGTTAAAGCTTCGATATAATTGATAATCGCCGCTGACTTTAGAAAAATCGCCATAGGATTGTTCAGAGGCGTTAAATTCTTCTCTCGGGGGGTATTGATAGTTTTTAATTTGTCCTCTAACAAAGGCCCATCCGCCAAAAGCAAAAAACGCAATCAAAAGACAAATAAAAATAATTTTTCTTATAATACTTTTTAAACAACCCATAGTCTCAAAAATTTCCCCTAATAAGTGAAATAAACAAAACAAGATTACAATAAAATTTTAAATTTTACAATTTCTTTTTTAAATTGCGCAAAAAATTTTTTTCAGAGGTTTTAACAGAGTGTATAGAAAAAGAGGCAAAAAATGATTAGACAAATTTCTCCAAATTTTACATCAAAATTCACTATCTACAGAACGCCGGGCGCACCTGAAAAATATTTTCAAAATATCAGAAAATTTGCTGCTGATAACAATATCAACTATACAGAAGTCAAAGGTTCGCTTGGAAACACAATTGAACTTGATGTCCCCGATGAATTAGACAGCAGACTTCACAGCATTCTTTATTTTAACGATTTAAGCTGCGCAAATGAATGCAAAAAAGAAGATAAATAAAAAGCAAGTTCAAACACTTTCAAACTAACTATTTTCAAACTATTTTAAGCAAGCAAAAAGGCGAGAATACTTGTTATATCTCGCCTTTTTACCTTTTTAGTTTTTTAGTTTTATTTTTATTTTTATTTTTATTTTTAAATTATTATTCCCGATTAGTCGTTAGCATGACCTGCAGTACCAAGTACGTCTCTCATTTTATGCATTACCATTTCTTTTACGGCAGTTCTTCCGGGGCCCATATATTCTCTCGGGTCAAATTTTTCAGGGTGTTCAATGAAGAATTCTCGAATTGTTGAAGTCATTGCCAATCTTAAATCCGTGTCGATATTGATTTTGGCTACTCCATGTTTAGATGCGTAATTTAACATTTCTTCGGGAACTCCTTGAGCATTGGGAAGTTTTCCGCCAAATTGGTTACATTTATCAACGAATGCTTTAGGAACGGAAGATGAACCGTGAAGAACGAGCGGATAATCGAATCCTACAACATCATTGACTGCTTTTTTAATTTCAGCTAATCTTTCAAAATCTAATTTAGCCTCGCCCGTAAATTTATAAGCGCCATGGCTTGTGCCGATTGCAACAGCCAGCGAATCGCAGCCTGATTCTTTAACAAATCTTGCAGCTTCTTTTGGGTCTGTATAAGTTGAATCTGCGCTATGAACTTTGACATCGTCTTCAACGCCTGCCAATTTTCCAAGTTCCGCTTCAACTGAAACACCTCTTGCGTGAGCGTAATCAACGACTTGTTTTGTTAATTTAATGTTTTCTTCAAGCGGGAATCTTGATCCATCTATCATTACGGAAGAAAATCCGCCGTCGATACAAGATTTACAAATTTCAAAATCAGCTCCATGGTCAAGATGCAGTGCAATCGGAACGGTAGTTGTAGCGAGCGCTGCTTCAACAAGTTTAATTAAATATGTTTGATTAGCATATTTTCTTGCCCCTGCTGAAACTTGAAGAATAATAGGAGATTGAGTTTCTTGGGCAGCTTCAGCGATACCTTGAAGAATTTCCATATTGTTTACATTGTATGCACCAATTGCATATCCGCCTTTTAAGGCTTTTTTGAACATTTCTTGTGTTCCAACCAGTTTTCTTTCACTCATAAGTTATATCCTTATAAAAATTACCTCTACAACTTTTAATTTATCATAAAAAAATTTTTTCATACAACAAAATTATTGTATAATAATTAAAAATTATTTTATTTTTGAGGTTATAAATTATGACAAAACCAAAACTGGCAATAGCTTGCGACCATGGCGGATTGGAATTGAAAAATGAACTTTATCAATATTTAAAAGAAAAAAATTATGACGTAGAGGATTTTGGAACAAACGATAAAACTTCATGCGATTATCCTATATATGCCAAAAAAGTATGTACCGAAATTCTGGAAGGCAGGGCGGATTTAGGTATATTAATCTGTACAACGGGAGTTGGTATGTCGATTATGGCAAACAGGTTCAAAGGAATTCAAGCTGCTTGCGTATCTGATACATATATTGCAAAAATGACAAGATTACATAATAATTCAAATGTTTTGTGCATGGGACAAAATGTTGTCGGGTTGGGTTTAGCTAAAGAAATTTTAGACACCTGGCTTAATAATAATTTCGAAGGCGAAAGGCACGAAAAAAGAGTTAAGATGCTTAACGAATAACATTGTTGTAATAAAAAATTTTTTCGGGTAAAATTTAATTGTGGATAAAATAACTTTTTATAATTAAAGGAAGTTTAAATGTTTGAAAGATTTACGGAGAAGGCAATAAGGGTAATAATGCTCGCCCAAGAAGAATCAAGACGCTTGGGACATAATTTTGTAGGTACCGAACAGTTGCTTTTGGGTTTAATTTCTGAAGGCACGGGAATTGCGGCAAAAACACTCAAGACAATGGGTGTCAATATCAAAGAAGCGCGAGAAGAAGTCGAAAAAATTATCGGCCGAGGCTGCGGCTTTGTGGCTGTGGAAATTCCTTTTACCCCAAGAGCCAAAAAAGTCTTGGAATTATCATGGGATGAAGCAAGACAATTAGGACATAACTATATCGGAACGGAACATCTTCTTTTAGGTTTAATTCGAGAAGGTGAAGGTGTCGCTGCTAAGGTCTTAGAAAATTTGGGAGTGGATTTAAATAAATGCCGCTCTAATATAATTAAAATGCTTGGTGAAACAAAAACATCATCAACAAGCTCCGGAGCGACTCTTGCTGCCGCAGGCGTTTCTCAAAAATCAGCAAAAACCCCATCCTTAGATGAATTTGGAACAGATTTAACTCTTGCTGCTCAGGAACAAAGGTTAGACCCTGTTGTGGGCAGAGAAAAAGAAGTTGAAAGAGTAATTCAAATTCTTGCAAGAAGAACAAAAAATAACCCAGTATTAATCGGTGAACCAGGTGTAGGTAAAACCGCAATCGCCCATGGGCTTGCTCAAAAAATTGTTGATTGCGAAGTACCCGATATTTTGGAAAATAAAAAAATTATTCAGCTTGATATGGGTCTGTTAATCGCCGGAACAAAATACAGAGGCGAATTTGAAGAACGCCTTAAAAAGATTATGGATGAAATTCGCCATTGCGGAAATATAATTTTGGTAATCGATGAAATGCACACCCTAATTGGCGCGGGTGCGGCAGAAGGTGCAATTGATGCAGCTAACATATTAAAACCGGCATTATCAAGAGGCGAAATTCAAGTAATTGGCGCAACAACTTTAGATGAATACAGAAAATACGTCGAAAAAGATTCCGCTTTAGAAAGACGTTTTCAAACGGTTATTGTTGATCAGCCGACGATTGAAGAAACGATTCAAATCATAAAAGGCTTAAAACCAAAATATGAAGAACATCATAAATTAATTATTTCTGATGAAGCGATAGTTGCCGCAACGGAATTATCAAGCAAATTTATAACGGAGCGGTTTTTGCCGGATAAAGCAATCGATATAATTGATGAAGCCGCTTCAAAAGTCAGATTAAACGTGTCGTCTCTGCCACCTGAGGGAAAAGAGCTCGATAAAGAATTAAAAGCGATAATCAAAGAAAAAGAAGATGCCATAAGAAACCAAGAATTTGAAAGAGCGTCTGATTTAAGAGATGATGAAGCAAATTTGAAAGATAAAATCCATGAAATATCGGAAAAATGGCGCGAACAACAAGAAGAAAATAAGCCAACAGTGGGCGTTGAGGAAGTGGCACAAGTTATTGCAACAATAACGGGTATCCCTGTTACAAAAATAACCGAAGCCGAATCACAAAAGCTCTTGAAGCTTGAAGACACTCTCCATGAGCGCGTAATTGGTCAAAGCGACGCCGTAACATCGTTGGCTAAATCCATAAGACGCGCTCGTGTCGGCTTAAAAGCACCAAACAGACCCATCGGAAGCTTCATTTTCTCAGGGCCCACCGGTGTCGGTAAGACTGAACTTGCTAAAGCCCTCGCTGAAGCTGTGTTTGGTTCAGAAGACAATATGGTCAGAATTGATATGTCCGAATTTATGGAAAAACACGCAACTTCTAAACTCATCGGTTCGCCTCCCGGATACGTGGGATATGACGATGGTGGGAATATGTGCGAAATCATAAGGAAAAAACCATATTCCGTTGTATTATTTGATGAAATTGAAAAAGCGCACCCCGATACATTTAACATAATGCTTCAAATCCTTGATGACGGGCGTTTAACCGACTCAAAAGGGCGTCATATTAATTTTAAAAATACAATTATCATAATGACCTCAAACGTCGGAGCGAGCATGATTACAAACACGCAAAAGCTCGGTTTTTCAATTTCCGGTGACGATAAACAGGATAAATATGAAAAATTAAAAGAAACAGTTAATGAAGAACTCAAAAAAGCCTTCCGCCCCGAATTTTTAAACAGGGTTGATGATATTATAGTATTCTCGCACTTAAGCAAAGAAGAAGTCCGTCAAATTGTCGATCTTATGCTCAAAGACTTATTCAAGAGACTATCAGAGCGCAATTTGACAATCGATGTAACAGATGCTGCTAAAGATTATCTGGCTAAAGAAGGCTACTCCGAAACCTATGGCGCAAGACCATTAAGAAGAATGATTCAAAAGAAAGTCGAAGATGTTCTAGCCGAAGAAATCTTAAGCGGCAATTACAAAGAAAACGACAGGCTTTTGATGGATTATCGAGACGATAAGATAATAATTGAAAAACAATCTTAAAAAACTTCAAAAAATATAACAAAAATACAGTAAAATATATCAAAAATAAGGGCTCTAAAATTATAAAATTCCCAAAATTCCGAAATGGGGGTAAAATGATTTTAGAGCTTTTTATTTTTTAAAAATTATATGTAAACTTTTTAAATTTTTATAAAAAAATTATTCCCGGAAATTAAGATATAATTACATGTTGACAAAACATATAAAATATATTTCAATATATATAATTCAAGATGTATAATAAAGTGCCATTGAATTTTGTCCGGAGGAAAAAGATGAATGAAGTTTTTAAGCTTGAATATAAAAATAAAACCTATGTGCTTGATGAATTAAAACTAAGGTCAGTTTTAGAATCTTTGGGAATTAAAGACATTAAAAGGTGTCAAATAAGAAAATATCTTAAAAAATATAAGTTATTGGATAGTGAATTTTTAAATAAAATTAATCTGTCGGCACAACCGTAATCAATTCGCCGTTGTTGCTAAACACTGATTCCATTTTTCTGTTTTCATAAGGAGTGTAAATAACTATTCGATTTATCCCTCTCATCGGTTTAATGGTGCATGGCGATTGGAAATAGATTGATTTTAATATTTCTTTTAATTTTTCTTTTGTTTCATCGCTGTATAAAATTTCAATGTTATCGCTTTTTGATAACACGGTTCGATCTATCAGCCTTAATCTGGCATGGAGAGGCACATTTGCGATTTTTTTATCATCGGAAGTAATTTTTAGCCAATCGTTTGAGTTTACAAAATCTATAAATTCATTTGGCAATTTTTCCGCTATTGCATACACATAGGTGTTATAGTCGCAATTTTGAGGGATATTTAAGCTATCTTTATCGAGTTTTAATTCGCGAGCGATGTTTGAATAAGATTCGTCGCTTTTTCCGATTTTGTCTGCGAGTTCTCTTGCGATATTATAAACGCTATATCTGTTTAATTCGTCTTTATTATCATCAATTTCAACAAAGGCAGATTTTAAACCGGTGACAAAATTTTTCTCATCTTTTACATTCAGTGCGCTTGATATAAGCTCATTTACGGTATTTACGTTTTTGAGGTCTCTATCAACATATTTTGAAATATCAATGTTTAAAATATTATCATTATCGATTCCTTTTGGAATTTGATAGAATTTTAAACAGTCATTAAGGGTTTTTAAGATATTTGTATATGTTTCAAAATCCATATCATCAGGAATTAAGAAAAGATGTTCGATTAAATTATCATATCTGTTTGATGAATTTGAATATTTTTTAATAAAATTATTTAATACTTTAATGGATTGGATTTTTTTATCGGCAATAAATTCAATCATTTTATCCGATTGGTTTGAGCGTTTAAATTGATTCATAAAAGAATCGAGATTGTTTTTTGATTTTAACAAAAAGCCGCTGTTATTTAATTGTTTAATTCTTTTTTTGGCTTTTTTAGGGTCAGTCGATAAAATATTTAATATTTCAAGACAATTGTTTTTATAGGCAAGCGATTCATTGGAATCATCAAAACTTATCTCATTTTGTATCAAAAAATTAATTGTGTCAGGTTTTGAACCTATATAATATTTAAAATCTTCGAAATTTTGCTGCCTTGTTTGCGATTCTTTTGTATTATTGTGGCTCAATTGCGCCATATCATTAAGCGTCTTAATTTTTTCATATGAACTAAAGTCAACGCAATAAGAAAACTCTTTATATATTTCAAGCGGCAATTTCCCGACAAAATATTCATTTGCATCATTTAAAAGAAAATCTTCGATATTAGGCAGTGCTTTTAGGAAATTTTCTTTATTTTTTTTCAGCGTTGCAATATTATTTATCTTTTTGTTGTCGCTATATCTGAATAAATCTATAAAATCACAAATTTGTTTTGTCGAGAGGGTTTTTTCTTTTTTGTTTGAAATGTTATTATAAAAAGTCAAAAAAGCGTTTTGATCTTTAATATTGTTGCTCTCAATAACAGATAACAAAGTATCCAGCGCAAGAGTGTCTTCTTTGTTTTCGCCTTTGGTATAAACGCTTGTTAAAAGAGAGCAAAAATTGTTATAAGATACCGAAGATTGCTTTTCTTTTATGTAATTTGAAATCGGTGTTTTGTTAATGATTGCGTCAAACATATTATTGTCAGCAATATATGTCGGCCTTGTAAACATATTAATATCGTCAATTGTCGCGTCGCATTCTTTTAAAAGCTCATACAGCGCGATTTTATTTTGAGGATCATCCAAGTCCCCAAAATATTTTGTGGCAAGGTTTTTGCTTGAAGATTTAATTTTTTTGAAATTTAGCGCAATATCGATATAATTTTGCAAATTTTCAAGATTTTTTCCGTTATTTTGAAGATATAGATAATTAACAACGTCGCTTATGGCGAAATATATCTTTTCGCTGTCTTTAATTTTAATATCGGGGTTAGATTTAATTATTTCATCAATTAATCTTATTTTTTCATCGTATGTATCTTTAAGATAATCAAGCGCATTTAATTTGTCGCTGTCGGCTTCAAAATTATTAAATTCCGGTTTTAAATATGATAATTTTTCGTCAAACTCATCTTCATTTTGGACGTTTGATTTTTTTAAAATTTCAATATAATCATTTAAGCTTTCAAAATCAGGGTTTTGGCTAAAATCTTGCTCATTAAATAAATATAACAAAGTCGCAGGATATAGGTTTATGTCGGATTTATTTTTTAAATACCCGAATATCTTAATTGCTCCGATATTTTCGCCGTCAAATTCATTTATTGTTTTTTGACTTTGATTAAAAATTCTCAAAAAATTGCTAAGCTGCCAAACATTAGTTATACCTGATGAAATCATCAATTCGTTTATGTATTTTTGAAAAGCCGGCTTATGGTTTAAAATCTTTGCATTAAAATCAGTTATTGACGTATTTTTAATTTTGTTTAAATTTGTTCTGATATTTTTATCACTGAGGGCAATAATATATTGTCCCGTTTGTATTTCATCTCTCATTTTGCTCATTATTGTTCGAATCGAATCGGCTATTTCTTTTGAGAGCGTTTTTACAAATTCATCAGATTCAATATCATCATCATTAGAGCTAAAAGACACTTTTGACGCCTTTGGTTGAAAACGGTTAAAATTGTTGTATAAATTAATTGGGCTAAAATTTACTTTCATTTGCTTTTTGCTTTAATTTTTTTGTAAACTTTTAAAATAAAATTCAAAAAAATAAAAAGTTGCGCCTCAAATCGGGATTTATTAAGTTTTATTAAATATAATTTATTTTGCTTAATCGCTTTTTTTCTTCTCAAGCAAAATATCATACACGGCGTTTTTTGAAACATCATAGAGTTTTGATAGTATTAATGATATTTCTTTATCTTTAAAACCCGAGTCTTTTAATTTTTTGATTTTTTGATTTAATTCTTCATTATCCATCGAATCATTATTCGATTCTTCAAGTATGTTGCCTTTATATAACATCACGACAATTTCACCTTTTGGGGGATTTTTTGTATAAAAATTAAATAAATTTAAAGCGCAATCAATTTTAATTTCTTCAAATTTTTTTGTTAATTCCCGAGCAACCGCGATTTTTTTAGAAGGGAAATTATCTTTTAATATTTCAAGCGTCTCAAGTAATCTGTTTGGGCTTTGATAGAATATCAAATTTTCATTTTTGTTTTTTAAAAATGTTTCAATAATTTGATTTTTAACTCTTGGTAAAAATCCGATGAATTTAAAATCTTCCCCTTCTTTATTTACTGCGCTTAAAAATGTGATTATAGCACTTGGACCCGGGATTGGAATTATTTTAAAGCCGTTTTTTATGGCAGAATCAACTAAGGTTGAACCGGGATCGCAAATCAAAGGAGTTCCCGCATCAGACACAAGGGCGATAGATTTATCATTAAAAAGATAGTTTAAAATCACTTCGCTTTTTTGTTTTTCGCTAAATTTATGATAGCTTATTAATTTTGTGTTAATTGAATATTTATTTAAAAGAATGCTTGTGGTTCTTGTGTCTTCGCAAGCGATTATATCGACGTTTTTTAAAACATCGAGCGCCCTTAAAGTAATGTCATTAAGGTTTCCGATGGGTGTAGCCACAATATATAAGGCTTTTTCTACAGAATTTGCCAAGTCGTACCTTCTTTTGAATCTTTAAGTTGGATTTTATGAGATAATAATTTATCTCTAATTTCATCGGATTTTATCCAGTCTTTATTGTCGCGAGCGGTTTTTCGAATCGCGATAATATGGTTTATTATATCTTTATAGCTAATATCTTTTGAAATATTAAATTCATCATACAAAGGTTCAGCGATTATTTTCAGCTCATCATCGCTTATTTCTTTTTGAGAGAGCGAAAAATCAAACCCCAACACTTCGCCCAAATATTTCAGTGTCGAAGCTGATTTAACCTTATCAATATTTTTTTTGATTTTATCGACAAGCGAAAATAAAACAGCAAGCGCTTTTGAAGTGTTTAAATCATCGTCCATCGCGTTTTTAAATTCTTCTATTGCTTGATTATCATACGTTTCATTTGTTTCAATCCCCGCAATTGAATTAATCAGCCTTTTTGCTCCGTTTTGAGCCGAAGATAGCGCAACATCATTAAATTCAACAGGCATTCTGTAGTGATTTGTTAAAATAAAAAGCCGAATTGCGTTTGTGTCATATTTTTTTAAAACGTCGTTAATTGTTAAAAAGTTATTCAATGATTTTGACATTTTTTCTTTATTTATTGTGACAAAACCGTTGTGCATCCAATATTTCGCGAATTGGCAGCCGTTTGCACATTCTGATTGTGCGCGTTCATTTTCATGGTGCGGAAAAGCAAGATCGGCTCCGCCTGCGTGGATGTCTATTGTGTCGCCAAGGTGTTTTTTGTTCATCGCCGAACATTCAATGTGCCAGCCCGGGCGGCCTTTGCCCCAAGGAGAATTATATCCGTGGGCTTCATCTTTTTTCCAAAGCGCAAAATCAAGCGGGCTTTCTTTTTTGTCGTTTGTTTCAACTCTTGCGCCGTTTAGAAGGTCATCAATCGGTTGAGAAGATAATTCACCGTATTTTTTATATTTTTCAACTCTAAAATACACATCCCCATCGACACTATAGGCAAAACCCGTTTGTTCAAGCTTTTTTATCATTGCAATCATTTCGCCTATTGTCTTTGTTGCGCGAGGTTCTATGTCGGGCCTTAAGACATTTAAATTGTTCATTGAATCAATAAACGATTTATAATATTTATCCGTTATAACAGCGGGTTCTACCCCTTGAGCGTCCGCTTTTTTTAGAATTTTGTCGTCAACATCGGTTACGTTTCTGCAATAGGTAACGTCATAACCCAAAAATTTTAAATAACGATATAAAGTGTCCCAAGTGATATAGCATCTTGCATGCCCTAAATGCGCGTCATCATATACCGTGGGCCCGCAGACATACATTTTAACTTTGTTGTTTTCGCTTGGGGTAAACTCTTCAATTTTATTTGATAAAGTGTTATAAATTTTAAACATTTTTTGATTCCTTTTTGAAATAAATTTTACTATAAAAGTTTTCATAGTAAAATAATGAGGTTGAATAATCTTTAATAAGGCATAAATTTATGAAAAATACCGTTGTAGTAGGGGCACAGTTTGGAGACGAAGGAAAAGCCAAAATTACAGATTTACTTGCGCAGCAAGCTGATTTTATAACCCGTTTTCAAGGAGGCTCAAACGCCGGGCACACCGTTGTTGTAGATGGTAAAAAATATGCTTTCCATCTTATCCCTTCGGGCATCTTATATGAAAATAAAATCTGTATGATTGGAGCAGGATGCGTCATAAAACCGGACGACCTTGAAAAAGAAATCGGCGCAATTGTTTCAATGGGTGTTAGCCCGGAGCACTTTAAAAAATGCCTAAGAATCTCTCCTTTGGCTCATATTACGATGAAATATCACTCAGATATTGACGGATATAGCGAAAACGCGCTTAAAGAAAATAAAATCGGCACAACAAAAAAAGGAATCGGCCCGACATACACGGATAAATATGCAAGAAGCGGAATCAGAGTTGAAGATTTATTTAACAAAGACACACTAAATAATAAGCTTGATATAATTTTAAACAAGAAAAATAAAGAGCTTGAATTCGTCTATAATCTTATTCCCCATTCAAAAGAAGAAATTTTAAAAGAATGTGAACGCTATAAAGACATTTTAGTGCCTTATGTCGATTTTAATTGGCAGGAAAATTTAAGAGAAATTAAGAAAAATAAATCCGTTCTTTTTGAAGGCGCGCAAGGCGTCATGCTCGATGTTGACTATGGAACATATCCTTATGTAACATCTTCAAGCCCGACATCAGGTGGTGCCGCTATCGGAGCTTCCATGGGCGCGATGGCGATTAATCGCGTCGTTGGAGTATTTAAAGCCTATATGACGCGCGTTGGGGAAGGGGCTTTCATAACCGAATTAAACGACGAAACAGGAGAAAATTTAAGGCGCATTGGGGGCGAATATGGTGTCACCACGGGAAGACCAAGACGCTGTGGCTGGTTTGATATGGTAAGTGCGCGCTATTCGGTTCTTGTCGGAGGCATTAGCGAAATTGCCCTAACAAAGCTCGATGTTTTGGATAGTTTTGATGAAATTAAAGTCGCAATCGCTTATAAAAACAAATTAACGGGCGAAATTACAAAAAATTATCCCACAAATGTCTTCACCCACAAAAACTATGAACCGGTCTATGAAACATTTCCCGGTTGGAAACAAGATATTACAAAGTGTAAAACTTATGACCAATTGCCGAAAAATGCAAAAGATTATCTTTGCGCCCTTGAAAAAATGCTCGAGGTAAATATAACAATAATCAGCGTTGGCCCGGACAGAGAACAGACGATAATAAATTCGGCAGCCGAAGGGGATGACCCGAGATAAAATTATTTGTCATTGCGGGCTTGACCCGCAATGACGGGGTATGGTGGCTCACATCTCTGCATAGTGTCATGCTGAACTTGTTTCAGCATCTGACCAGGATAAGTAGCCTCACAAAAAAGCACCCGTCATCTTGAACTGACTGGAAAATAGCGTGCATCGTTATTTTCTGTCATTCTGAGCTTGACTCAGAATCTCTTCACCTTAGATATAATATTCTTTGCATCTTAATTTGTTCACTTTTCTTTCTTTGTCTCTCAAGCGCCGAAATACAAAGAAAGAAAAGTGAACCGAAAAGAATGCGTGAGCCGGTGTTCCCAAACGACAATTCGTTGAGAATTGGCGTTGGAACACTACGATGGCGACGCGCGAATCTTTGATTCGCCCAGGAGCTAAAGAAAGTCCCGGCTTGGGTGGATGCATTCGTTCGTTACGTGCACTAAGTTCGAGACGACACTCCCGCGCATCGCTCCGGTATAAATTAATGTAATGGTTCTTTACGTAG
>CANQLJ010000044.1 GCA_947624685.1 Candidatus Gastranaerophilales bacterium
CCTACAAAAAAATAAAAAGGGGGAAACGATGACAGGACAAAGAATTGCGTACATTAGAGTCAGTACAACCGACCAAATTAAGGAAAGAAATAAATAAATCAGCTTTTACTTTCAAAAAGTATTTTAACAATATAGAAGTATATATTCCTTCCGAAATGTTTCCTAAAAAATCTGATGAAAAAAAGGCTTAATCAATTAAAACTTGCGGGGAAAAAGACCTATAATTATTGTAGGTCATCCCTACAGTTTTCATTAAAAATTAAAGTATTTTATAAATACCAATAACACTTATTATACCTATAACAAAACCTAATCTAAAATGAGTTTTATGAGCCAACGAGCTACCATATTTATGATTTAAGTTTTTTATATAAAATATTACATAAATCTATGTATTCTTTTGAAACATGTTTTTTATCCATAATCTCATTTATATATGTTTCAACACTATTCAAATATTGTTTGTCGTTTTTGATATTATCCAATTTATATTTATTATTATCTAAACTAACCAATATTTGTGTAATTATAACAGAATTATATTTGAAATAATCTAAGTATTTTTTTGAAGGTTCTTTTATAATCTCAGACAACATTACAAGTCGAAAAACAATTTCAATTATAAATTTGTCATAAAATTGAGTTAAATACAAATGTATTTCTTTTGTGGCTTCCCATATATAATTTAATAGTTTAGAAGCTTTTGTAATATCATCTTCACATAAATATTGAATAGCCGAAACACCTGTTATAATAAGAAATATGGAACGATATATTGAATCTGTATTTTTATAAAAATTCGGATAGATTGCCCTTTTTCTTTCTTTATATAAGCGATTCCAAAGATGTAACCAATCATTCTCTCCAATGTTTTTTCCGATAAATAATTGTGACAGATAATAAAATCTTGGCTCGAAAACTTTATTTACCTGATATAAATTAACATATAAATACTGATTTTTGTCTGTTAAATATTTTTCTAAGAGCTGAAAGTGCTCCTTATTAAAATTTGGTTCATCTTCAAGCAAAATTAAACTAAGAAGCGATTCATAAGAGTTATTATTTTTATCCTCTAATAATTCTTTTTTATAATCTTTTATTATATTTAAACTAATTAATTCTTTTATAATAAGTTCTATGATAACTATAGATAAATCAACGTTTGAATTTTTTATGATTTGATTTGTTAAAAATTTAAACCAATTTTTATAAATGAAATCTTTGTTTTCTAATTTATTTATAAAATTAAACAGGTTCACTGCAATAGTTTTTATTTCCTCTGTTATATTTTCAACTCGCTGATTTAATTTTGTTATATATTCTTGCACTTTATTCAATAAAAGAAATTGAATAATAATTGATTTTTCAGCATGACAATTATTTAATATTTGCAACAAACTTGTTATCACCTCAATATCATAACGAATTTGATTAAAGGATAATATATTGTCAATTATAAAAAAATTATCAATACAACTAAGTATTTCTATTAATAACTTATAATTTTGAATTTCAATAATTGGTAATATAAGGTAATGCGCGAAATCCCTAAATATATCCGTGTAAAATCTTTTCCATTCTCCACCGATTATTTTGCTGTAATCATTATTATTGTTCCATTCTTTAAGTATTTTTAGTGCAGACCTTTTGTCGAAATGGTAAGAAACAAGTAATTTAGGGTTTTCATTGCAATATCTATAATATTCTTTTAAAAATTTAGTATAATTTATTTTAAATTTTCCATCTTGCAAAAACTCTTTTATATAATACATGTATGATTCATAAATATAATTATTTGCAGATAATATTCTATCAATCCACTTTAAATGATTATATTTATCTTTTATATCTTTGGAAATAATAGATTTTGCAATTAAATTTCCCAACAATATAAAACCGTCATTTTTATCAATAATATATTTTTCAAGTACATTCTGTATAGAAGAAACATCAGAATTATTATATATGTTTGTTAATAATATATTCACGAAATCTTTATTTTTTTTGTACTCTTCAAGATTTACATTTAATACCAATAGTGTAGTATCTTCTTTGAAACAATTTTGGTTATTGTATAGCAATCTGTTATCTATCATGCTTTTTAATCTCCTCTATGTGGTTTGAATTTTTAAGAGATCTTTCAAGAAATTCTATTAAACCGGATAATTGTTCTTTTTTCCAACCCCTTGAATATGCCGTAAAATGATTCACAAAACCTCCAACGGTTGAACCAAAATGAAATAGTTCATCATCTAATATTGCATATCTGTCATGGATAACAATATCATTTTTCAAATGATATATAAATGTATTTTCGTGGTTTATTTTTGGCAATATATTTTGTGCTATTTTATTTCTCTTGCAGCTTGTATATATTTGAAGTTTTGCATCTTTTTGTATATTTAAATTTATAATATCAAAGTTGATTTCATCACAAAAACCATCAATAATTATTATATTTTTGGACATTTTAAATTTATTCCAAAACTTGCGGGCGAATTTTTCCTGCGCATTTAATTCCGCATATCTTTTATCGCAAATATTCAAATCTTTCTGCATATCAAAATCTTTATCAAGTAATGATGGAAATATTAATTCCGGAGTTGCGCAATAGCTTGATTCAATAGAATTAAAATTATTTCTTTGTTTTTTCTTTATCATTTATCCATTCTTCTAACAATAAACATTTATTCTTGTTGTTAATAATTGTTTTATATATACTTAAAATTTGTTTAGCGTATTTTAATTGTACGAGTATGCTTGCTCGTTTTCCTATGTCGGCTAATGAATTGCCGGAAAGCCAAACTTTATCATCTACGATTATAAATCTGTCATGAAATGCAGGCTTATTGCCAAGCATTATATATGCAATAACATTATTTGTGTTTTTATTTTTTTCAATATTTTCTTTAAGGTTTTTGGCAAAATTTACTGATTGCTTTAGACTTGTATTTGCAAATGATGTAATTATTTCAATTGGAATTTGAGAATTTTTAATAGAGTACGCAAAATCAAATAAATCTTTAATTCGAAAATAAGGGTCAATTATTATCACTTTTGAACTTGCATTTGAAACCAAACTTCTAACAAATTCTACTGCTTCTTTAGGATTATCATAAAATAATTTTTGTGTTGTATTATCTTTTTCTTTTTGTATTTGTTCGAATGAACTACAATTTAACAGGTAATCTCTTAATATTTTAGGCGGTGTTTCTTCTTCAATTCTGCTTTCTAATTTATTTCCTATTACTTCTGTTTCATAGCTGTCATTAATTTCTTTTAAATCTTTGTCGGGAACATTTACATGTTTTTTTCCGGTTATTATATTCATTGAGATATTAATGGATTTTATAAAACCACAGAAATTTGACCATTCAAGCAGTCCTCTTTGGGGCAAACTATTGCATGTGCAATATTTTCAACATCATTATTTGCAGATATTGTAAAGCAATTATCTTTAATTTTAATTTCCTTAAAGTTTGTGTAGCCCGTTAAGCGTTTTTCTATATGAAAATACCTTATATTTTTAAGTGAAGCCCCTTCTCTGGGCACTATTTCAACAAAAACTTTCTCATTTGAATTTTTATCATTATTTAAACGGACATTAATATCTCGAATTATTGGATTATAAGCAACTAAATTTATGCTGCCAATATATTTAACATTTTTTGTTATATCAAAATTAATATTTTCATTGATGAAAGTTTTATATTTATCTTTAAATATAAGTTTTTTTATACAACTTGGAAAATTACAATTAAATAAGGAATTATGTCTTACACATTTTTCGTAACCGAATACAAACGGTAAATTATTAGATAGTAATAAATTAGGAAATTTTATATCTTCTGTATAGTTTTGCTGTTCAAATATTATTTTGTTATATTCAATATTTTTGCCATCTTGAATTGATTTATACAAATTTAATATGTTAGTTGCACTATCAACAAATTTTTGATAATAAAAAGATTGTTTATTATAGCCTTTTTCGCTAATTTTTTGTGAAATTTCATTTATTGTAACAGGTATTGGAAATTCTCCGGGTAACAATTCAATCAGTGCAAAGACTATTGTTCGTTTATTGTCATTTCTGTGCCAAACAATGCTGAGAGAAGCTTTGTTGTAATCTTTAGTTAATAAAATCTCGTTATTTACAGTGTATTCTTCCATAAAATATATACCTATGAGCATTCCATAGCCATTTAACATGAATAACTTATAAATATTCTACTGTCTATTAATCATTAAGATATGTAAATAATTGTGTAATCTTCTCATTATATTTTGTGGCTTTGTGGTGGTGGACATAAGTTTTCGGTTGTAAAGTTTTAGCATTAATAAAAATCTATAATGCCGAAATTAAACCCTTTTTGATAATATAATCACACTAATAATGCTTAAAAATGTATTATTTATGGCAATTAAACCTGGTTTGTTGTATGGAAGATTTAGCTCAAAAATCTGAAATTGATTATATAAAAACATTATCAATGCTATTGGAATCACGAATTTTCAAAAAAATCGTTTAAAGCCGAATCGAGCAAACAATTCAACTTTGTGTTATAATAAATTCCAAAGCAAACAGGCCAATTTTTATCATTTCAATGCAATAAAAGGAGAAAAAATGCCTCCAATACCTGAAATAAAAACAATTGAGCATATGATATTTTATCAATATGCAAAAATTATGGCAAAAAGCGCTTTTGGGCATAAAGACGGCAAAGAAGCAAAGGCAAAAAGTTTCGGATACATAAGAAATACTGTTCGAAAACTCATTAGCGGCGAGAAAAAGTGGTCGGATATTTCAAGGGAAGATTGGCAATTTGTCGAAGCGCCGAAAAAATGTTTTTACTGCGGAAGCACGGAAAACCTCCAAAAAGAGCATATTGTTCCTCGTTGCATAAATATAAAACCGGAATGTAAGACTTGCGAAAGGATTTTGGGCATCCACAATCAAATTTGGGCTTGCGATAAATGTAACGGTGCCGGGGGAAAAGGCACAAAGGGCTTGTATACTTTCTATCATGATATGCACCCCGAGGAAAAGAAATTTCAAGATATAATTGATCCTTTGGTTGAGAAGAAATATCTTAAAACAATTTATCACTGCCACGAATGTAACGGGACATTGAATTGTGAAGATTTAGACGGGGACGGGGATATAACCGTTTTGGATATAGATTGTTGTATTAAGCATTAAGCCTTTCCGGCTTGTATGTTAAACCGGGTGCTATTTATGTCTAAATACTTTGATGGAGAATAGCGAGTTCAAAAACTTAATTCGAAAAACTACAAAAAGAACCCTTTTTTATAAGGGTTCTTTTTGTAGTTAGCGGGCGACGAGACTCGAACTCGCGACATTTTGCTTGGGAAGCAAACATTCTACCACTGAATTACGCCCGCATTTTTCTTTATTATACCACCTAAAAAAATGTGGAAGTATTTTTTATCTTAATAATCATATAAACTGTATTTCGATTTTTTGCCGCAATTTATAATTCGATTTTAGAGACATCAACAAGCTCTTTAAGTTCAATATTAAGAGCATTTGCTATCTTTTCTAAGGTTTCAATGGAGGGTTTGCTCTGTCCTCTTTCGATTGCACTAATGGAATTTGTGCTTAAATTTGCCAATTCGCCCAGTTTTTCCTGAGGCATGTTTAATTTATTTCTTAAAATTCTAATTTTTATTCCGATTTTTTCGCTTGTAGTTAAACTTGTCATAATACAACTATACTATGATATTGACAAGAGAAATTGAATAAATTATACTTGGATTATTACAAGTTTACTTGTAAGAAGGAAAATTTTACGGGTGCGGGTAATTTAATGGAAAATCAGGATTATAAATCAATTTTAGAAACATCAACAAGCTCTTTTAGCTCAATTTTAAGAGCATTTGCGATTTTTTCTAAGGTTTCCAACGTTGGACTCATTTGTCCTCTTTCAATCATTCCGATTGCATTTTTGCTCAAGCCCGCCAATTCTGCAAATTGCTCTTGCGAAAGCTTCATTTTTATTCTCAAAAATCTTATTTTTATTCCAAGTTTTTCATTAATGCTTATATTGGTCATTGTACTAGTATAGTAGTTTATTGACACACTATATTCAACATAATATAATAGTTCTAAAACCAATATACTTGTTCAAGAGGGATTCATGAGAAAAAGGTGCGATGAAAGAACAATAAAATTAGTTAAACTTTTTGGGGAAAATGTGCAGAGAATACGCCTCGAAAAGGGTATTTCAATTAAAGAGCTGTCAGAAAAAACGGGTATCAGGGAAAAATATTTAAAGAGAATTGAAAAAGGCGAAGCCCTTGGTTTAACAACTTTACATGTGTTTATTTTGGCCGAGGCATTGTTGGTAAAACCGCATTTATTGGTGCTAGAGTATAATTTCTGACAGCTTATACCTCTATATACATTGGGCGATTAAGAAATTGAAAGAGGTTTTTGCATTTGAGTTAGGTGTCACCTTGAACCAATTAAATAATGATGTTTATTCTGTCACCCTGAACTGACTAGAAAATAGCGCGCATCGAATTTTCTGTCCTCTGTGAGCGATTCAGGGTCTGACCAATGCGAGAATAAAACATGTAATTCTATACTCCTCAGATGCTGAAACGAGTTCAGCATGACAGTGTACTTGGGTGTGGAAATTCTAATCATTTGAGAAAATCCTGTGCACTTAGTGAGAGACGGCACGGAGCGCTCTGCGTGAAGAAGTATTATATCCAACCTTACGGGAACGATGCGCGGGAGTGCCGTCTCGAACTTAGTGCACGTAACGGCACCCACATCCACCCAAGCCGGGAATTTCTTTGGCTCCTGAGGAAATCGAAGATTTCCACGTCGCCTTCGTAGTGTTCCAACTCGTCGCTCACCGCGACTCGTTTAGGAACACCGGCTCACGCTTTCTTTTCGGTTCACTTTTCTTTCTTTGTATTTCGGCGCTTGAGAGACAAAGAAAAAAGCGGTAGCCAGGGCTCCCAGGCGGAAGCGATGAGCTTTCGCCGGAGCTGTACGATGCCGCCGTAGCAATCTTTGATTGCACAGGCGGAAGGAAAAGTGAACAAAACGAGATGTGAAGAATATTATATCCAAGGTTAAGAGATTGCGGGTCGGGGCCCGCAATGACAGGCGTAATTGAATGTGGGCGCTTTAGCTTTTGTAATTAAGCTATGCAACGTCGCTCCCTCGAGCTTGTTTTCACACAAAAAAACCTTC
Organism: Candidatus Gastranaerophilales bacterium; assembly: GCA_947624685.1. Lineage (GTDB taxonomy): Bacteria > Cyanobacteriota > Vampirovibrionia > Gastranaerophilales > Gastranaerophilaceae > RUG14156. Next base: position 7,229 of record CANQLJ010000044.1, read on the forward strand.
TTGAAAAGAAGGTTTTAATTGAGCTACACGACGAGGCTGTCTTGGAAATTCCTAGCGGTTCGCATGTTTAGCTCCGCTTCATAAAACGAAAATTGGTTTTATTCGCTTCGCCACATGCTCACTTTGGCGCACTTCGTTCACATTCGTGCTACGGAATTTCCGCCGAACTCGCCTATAATGCTTTCGCATTATGCGAGTTCAAAAACTTAATTCGAAAAACTACAAAAAGAACCCTTTTTATAAGGGTTCTTTTTGTAGTTAGCGGACGACGAGGCTCGAACAGCTTGTGTTTGCAAAAATATAAACTCGCGTTTAGCTCGTTAATATTTTTTAGCAAACACGCCGCATGCAGGCTCACACGCTTCGCCATAGCTCAGCGGTTCGCTTTGCATCGCAACGTTGCTCGTCCGAGCCCCGCAGGCACAAAAAAAGAGCTACATCAGCTCTTTTTAAATAGCGGACGACGAGGCTCGAACTCGCAACAACTAGCTTGGAAGGCTAGGACTCTACCAATTGAGTTACGTCCGCATTAACTTTTATTAAATTTTCAAATCATACCGCCAAAAAGGCGACACAAACCATTTAACCCCAAACAAAAATATTTTGCAAGAACTATTTATATTCCCTTTAAATACCCCCTCCCCCCCCCTTTTTTTTCCAAAAAAAGAAAACTTTGCATACAATAAACACTTCCCCGGGCACAATCTTTCCGATGGCATCTTTTCGGGTGCAACTTTTTGGATGTGACTTTTCGGATGTGACTTTTTTGATGGCCCCTGCTGCTTGCGATAAAATTTTAAAGAAAGCCCAAAGAAAGCCTAAAGGAAACCTATAAAACATTAAGCCATCAAAAAATTTTCAAAAATCCCTGCCCCAAAACCCCCAATAAAGTGCAGCCCCAAAACCCAAGCACCCAAAAGCGCAAAAAATATCCCTCTTAAAAACATATATTTGAATTATTGTTTTTAAAAATTCTCGAAAGTAAAATGAAAATGTAGATTATAGGTGTAATTATGTATCACAACAAAGTTTTAGCAATGATTTTAGCGGGCGGACAAGGAAAAAGGCTCTATCCTTTGACAAAAGACAGGGCAAAACCCGCAGTCCCCTTTGGCGGACGCTATAGAATCATTGATTTTGTGTTAAATAACTTTGTTAATTCAGGGTTTTATAAAATCAAAGTTTTAACCCAATATAAATCCGATTCGCTCAACAAGCACATTTCAAGAGGCTGGAGCTTATCGTCTTCGGTTGAGCAATATGTCGATCTGGTTCCGGCGCAAATGAGAACGGACGGAAACTGGTATAAAGGCACAGCTGACGCTATTTATCAAAACATGAACCAAATAACGGACGACGATTTTTCCCATGTATGTGTCTTTGGGGGCGATCATATCTATAAAATGGATATTGCGCAGATGCTCAATTACCATATCGCAAAGAAGGCGGATTTGACAATCTCTGCTATCGCAATTCCAATTGAGCTTGCGGGCGAATATGGAATCATCGAAGTGGATGATGATTGGAGATTAACAAATTTCATTGAAAAACCCTCTCACACTCCAAAACACATCCCAAACGACCCGACAAAATGCCTTGCTTCAATGGGAAATTATATTTTTGAACCGGATAAACTCATAAAAGAATTGACGCTTGATGCTCAAGACGAATCTTCAAGTCACGATTTTGGCAAAAACATAATTCCAAATATGCTTGATGACGGTTCGAAAGTCTATATTTATAATTTTTCAAACAACGAATTTGACGGCATGACCCAGACTGAAAAAGGCTATTGGAAAGATGTCGGAAATGTTGACAGCTATTGGCAGGCAAATATGGATTTATTGGCTTATTCGCCCGAGCTCAATTTATATTGCTCCAAATGGCCCTTAAGAACATATAACTATAACTGTCCTCCCGCTAAATTCATCTGGGATGAGGACGAAAGAGTCGGCGTTGCCAAAAATTCTCTTGTCTCCGAAGGCTGTATCATCTCGGGCGGAATGATTTCAGGATGCGTCTTATCGCCAATGGTCAGAATAAACAGCTATTCAAGTGTCTGTGATTCGATATTAATGGAAAATGTTACGATAGGCAGGCATTCTCAAATTAATCGAGCTATTATTGATAAAAACGTTGAAATCCCGCCCTACACAGAAATCGGCTTTAATAAAGAAGATGACTTAAGACGAGGATTTTATGTCTCGCAAGGCGGTATAACGGTTGTTCCAAAGGGTGCGATTTTAGATTAAATTTAGCTTTAGAATAAAACTAATGCCGGCGCAAGATTAAAAAGCGCACTAAAAATTTTTTATGATATTATCATAACTATGCAAAGTTATGTTCTTGAATTGGAGAAATTGAAGCAAAATTCCTGCTTTCGCTCCATAAAAAATATCGAAGAAAAATTTTCAAAATATATCCTGGTCGAGGGAAAAAAGCTTCTAAATTTATCCTCCAACGACTATTTAAACATCAGCACAAATAGTGATTTAAAAGCGGAATTTATTGAAAAATATAAAAACGATAATGAATTTATCTTTTCTTCCGCTTCGGCAAGGCTTCTGAGCGGCAGCTCAAGATGCTATAAAAAGCTTGAAGAAAAAATCGCTTCGCTTTATAACAAAGAAAGTGCGCTTTTATTCAATAGCGGGTATCAATGCAATCTTGGTGTTGTAAGCAGCCTTATTTCAAAAGGCGACGCTATATTTAGCGACAAATTAAACCATGCAAGTATTGTTGCGGGGTTAAAACTGTCTTTGGGCGACCATTTTCGCTATAAACACAATGATATTGATAATTTAGAAAAATTATTAAAAGAAAAAAGAAATCTCTATAAAAACGCTCTTATTATCTCTGAAAGCGTCTTTTCGATGGATGGGGATATTGCCGATATTAAAAAATTAATCGAATTAAAAAAGAAATATAATTGCATTTTGATGCTGGATGTTGCCCATGGGTTTTTAACCCTTGGAGAGGGGCTCTTGGGGCTAAATGAAACGCAAAGTGCTTTGGGAAGCTCAACTGGGCAAATTAATATTGATGATGTTCACGATATTGATATAATAACGCTCACTTTAGGGAAGGCCTTGGGGTCGGCGGGTGCGCTTTGCGTTTCAAATGAGACGATAATAAATTATCTTATAAATAAAGCTTCGAGTTTCATTTTTTCAACTTCTCTGCCTTCAATAAATGTTATGTGGAGCAATTTTTTATTAAATGAAAAATTTGATTTTTTAATCAACCAAAAAGAAAAATTAAATGAATTATCAAAAAAAGTCCGCAATCTCTACCCCACAATAAGCTCCTCTCATATAATCCCGATAATTATTGGAGATAGCGAAAAGACAAAATTAAAAGCGCAAGAGCTAAGAAACAAAGGTTTTTTTGTTCTGCCTATTAATCCTCCAACCGTTCCAAAAGGAACTTCAAGGATTAGATTATCGCTTACTTCCGACATTGAATTTGAAGAAATTAAAGGAATATTTGAAAGATGAATCACCTCTGGCTTAAGAAAAATCCTAAAAATAAAAAATTAATTGTCTTTTTTAACGGCTGGATGATGAATGAAAAAATTGTTGCGCATCTTGAAGATGATAGTTTTGATATTGTGATGATTAATGATTATCGGGATTTTCATTTTTCGCTGTTTCATATTTTAGATGACGCAAAATATGACGAAAAATATTTAATAGCCTTTTCGATGGGGGTTTATTGCGCAAATTTATTTAAAGATGAAATTGAAAAGTTGAATTTCAATAAAAAAATTGCGCTCAATGGGACAAATAGAATGATTGATGATGTTTTTGGAATCCCAAAAAGAATCTATAATTTAACAATAAAATTATTCAATCAAACTTCTTTTGAAAAATTTTTGGATAATATGTTTAAAAAATCTTCTTCGATTGATTGTGCAATTGAAATTTCTTATAAAGATTTTATTAAAAATGATTCCGAAACCCTTAAAAGGGCGAAGCAGGAGCTTATTTCAATATCAAAAATCAATCCGACCAACTCTTTTATAAAATATGATAAAAGTTTTGTAAGCGAATTTGATAAAATTATCCCTTCTAAAAACCAGCTTAATTATTGGCAAAGCGTAAGCACAAAAACGATTGTGAAAGATGCGCCCCATTATATATTTAATCAATTCTGCTCTTGGAGCGAGCTCATATGTTAAATAAGATGCCAAATAAGATACATAAGCTTGATAAGGGGTTGATTGAAAAAAAATTCTCCGATTCTATTGATTATTACGATAAAAACGCTACAATTCAGATTCTTATGGCAAAAAAGCTTGTAAGTTTAATTAATGAAGTTGGTTTTAAAAACGGTGCGGGGCAAAAAAAATTTGATAAAATCCTTGAAATCGGTTCATATTCCGGTGTTTTAACCAAACAAATAATTAAAACCTTTGATTTTGATGATTATTTGGCACTTGATATTGTGGATAGTTTTGATAAAATTAAAAACCTGAATCCAAAAATCCGCTTTAAAAAAATTGATGCGGAAGATTTTAAAACAAGCGAAAAATTTGATTTAATTGTTGCAAATGCGTCTTTACAATGGTGCGATGATTTTTCTTTTATGATTAAAAAATTAAAATCATATTTAAAAAACGATGGAATTATCGCAATAACCACTTTTTCAAATGACAATTTTTATGAAATCAAGCGTGTTTTTAATATAAGCCTTGAATATAAAAAAATTGAAGAAATTGAAAAGATTTTTTCACCTCAAGCTTTAATAATTCAAGAAATCTACACCCTTCAATTTAATTCGAGCCTCGAATTAATGAAGCACCTTAAATTGACGGGCGTTAATGCGCTAAGCAAAGAAAAAATTAATTACACAAAAATGAAAAAGAATCTTGAGAAGCTAACAAAGATTTATCAAAATAAATTAACCTATAAACCTGTCTATATTATTGATTGCGCCTGCCAGCAAATTAGATTTTAATTTTTACAATGACTTTTTTAACCGTTTCTTTTTTATCATTTTCTATTCGAAGCATTGGCGCATGCACATCCTGCGGGTAAAAAATCACAAAATCATTTTCTTTTAAGGTTATAAAATTATAATTTTTTTTGCTCCCATCTGAATTATTTTCGTTTTCGTAAAAAATTAAATCTTTTGTTTCGTCATAATCTTCTTTTATTTTTTTAAATTCGTTAGTATCATAAACACCCATTAATTCATTATTTTTTATTATAAATTGAATGTCGATATATTTTCGATGCGCTTCCCATTTTAGCTCTTTTTTCGGTTTCAGCTCAAGCGTTTGAACGTTTGCAAAGATATTTTCGGAATCTATAACATATTTTCCGTCATCAAAATTTTTTAAATCACTGTTAATTAAAAATTCAAAAGCTTTTTGAAATCTTTTGTTTAAACAATAGTAAAGACCGGCGTTTTTAATATTATCTAATATCATTTTTTATTTTCTCCTTCGGTTAATAATATTTTTTCTTGTTTTTCCATAAGCATAATTTCAAAGATATATTTTTCAATCGCCTTTAAAAAAGAATATCTAAAACCCGATAAACCATCACATATTCCGCCTTTTAAAAGATAATAATATAAAAATACCGCGCAGAATAAGGTTTTTGGATAGCTGTGTTTTCTTTTTGAATATTTAATCAAGGTTTTATTTTTGTCGATTATTTTTAAAATTTCATTTTCAATGTCATCTTTTTTTAATTTTAATATCGCGTCATTTGGTGCGGTTTTAGAGGGTTTTATTGATATGGTTTTATTTGTGTCTGAAGCAAATAAACCAAGATAGGGGTTTAAAAATTTTACTTTATCTTTTTTAAAAAGCCTCAAGACATTTGTTTTTCTTGCGATTTTGAGCTCTTTTGCGTTTGTAATTTGCATATCAAAAGAAGAAAATGTTTTAATCATAAATTTTACATTTTCTTTTGGGGACTTTTGTTCGTTAATCAAAATTGAAATTTTTTCAATTAAGGTTAAGGGCAGAATTTCATCGCTTTCAAGATAAAAAACCCAATTGTTTGAAGCGTCTTTAAGGGCACTAACAAATGTTTGGTTAAAATCATTTTTGTCACAAAAAATCGTCTTTACTTTGTATTCTTTTAAAATGTCTGTGGTGTCGTCATTTGAATGCAAATCAAGCGCAATAATTTCATCAAAACTTTTGATTGATTCTAACAGTTCATATAAAGTTTCGTCGGAATTTTTTGTTTTTATGATTGCCGATATTTTGATTTTTTCTTGCATAAAATTAATAAAAAGGCGCCGTTAAAAGCGCCTAATCCTTCTATCTTCCGTAATAGTTATTCACCATCACGTATTTGTTAATATAATTAAAGTGTTTTGATGTAAAACTATGCTTTTGTCCACATTGCGTCAGTGGATAATTTGGAATTTACAAACTCTTGAGACAGATTTATGTTTGATGGAGTAAAGATGAATACGTTTTCGCCGATTTTTCTTTGAGATCCGTCAAGTGCGTGAGTGCATCCGCAAAGAAAATCAACTATACGTTGAGATTGTTCTCTGTCTAAAAGTTGTAAATTTAATATAACTGTTTTTCTTTCTTTTAAAGCTTCAACAATTGTAATTGATTCGTTATATGCTTTTGGTTCAATCACAACAACTTCATGAGCGCCGGCTTTTGCTTGAGGCAAAACTCTTAAATTAGCTCTGTTTTTTCTAATGGGGTTAGTTTCGGTGAAGCTTGGTTGAAGTGCGGTATTTTTGTCTGTGAGATACTCTCCTTCGTATGCTCCTTCAATATCATCTTCATATTCGCGTTCTTCACCCATAGGATTTAAGGAGTCGGTTAATGCCCCTATAATTTCCTTGATTTTTTCTGAAAGTGCCATCTTTTCTCCTTTAATTATTTTCAAATAAAATTTTGCCTAATCTAATCATTGTTGCGCCGCATTTTAGTGCGATTTTATAGTCATTGCTCATTCCCATCGAGAGCTCTTTAAGGTCGTATCTGTCTTTTAGGGTTTTCATCTGCGAAAAAAGTTCATATAATTCTTCTTCGCACTTACCCAAAGGCGCGATATTCATTAGCCCGGAAAGCTCGAGATTGGGAAGCTTTTTAACTTCATTGATTAAATTTTCAAGTTGCGCCACATCTACTCCAAATTTTTGAGGTTCTTTGGCATTATTAACCTGAATCAATATTTTTTGAACAATGCCTTTTTTATTTGCCTCGAAATCTATACATTGTGCGAGTTTGAGACTATCCACGCTATGAATGTATTGAAATAACCCGACGACGTATTTGACTTTATTTGTTTGTAAATGTCCAATAAAATGATATACCGATAGATTTTTTGTCGTATCATCTATTTTATTGATTTTTTCAACAGCATCTAACGCCCTACTTTCCCCAAAATCCCTTAGTCCCAACGAAAAGGCTTCAAGCATCTTGGTTTCGTCATAATATTTCGTTACTGCTATTATTCTTGGAGAGTATTTTTCCGTTTCTTTTAAAATCATATCCAGTTGATTTTTAATACTCATTTAAAAGACCTTTGTGTTTTTGTTAACTTCTCCAACTATTTTTGAAATCGGGCTTCAAAAAGCCCCTTCCTATTTAATTTTAAAATATTTTTTTTGAGTTGCAAAAAATATTTTCCCGCGCTTTTTTGACTTTTTCAAATCATGCTCAAATCATGACAGGGTGCATGTTTGAGCATGATGCTATTTTTGTAATATTTCTTAATATATACTAAAATTCTTTTTCAAACGGCATGCCTTTTAACGTATAATTAAATTAAATTAAATATGATTAACAAGGATTGAAGCTTAAAATGGAAAATGTGACAACAAAGCCTATCGATTGGGATGAATATTTCCTGGAAATTGCAAAAACGGTTTCAAAACGCTCTAATTGCCTAAGAGCGCACGTCGGCGCAGTCATTGTAGGGACTGATAAAAAAATTAAAGCAACGGGCTACAACGGCACCC
>CANQLJ010000045.1 GCA_947624685.1 Candidatus Gastranaerophilales bacterium
AGGGATTCGAACCCACGACCAAGGGATTATGAGTCCCCTGCGCTACCGCTGCGCCACAGGCCCACTAAAACTTTATTCAATTTTCATTATCTCGGGCTTGCGGTAGCTTGCGCTACCTTCCCTCTCGAAAAATGCTCAACGGTTCGCATTTTTCTTCGGCAGAGTGCCACAGGCCCGTGACGACTTAGGTTATTTAATTTTATCACTTTTGGGCTTGCGGTAGCTGCGCTACCTTCCCTCTCCTCGAAAGCAAGGTGTCTTGCTTTCTCGTCGGCAGAGTGCAACAGGCCCAATAAATTTTCAATTTTCATCCGGTCAATATCTGACCAATCTATACAATTTTCTATTTCCTAACAATAAATGTAAAGAAATGTAAAATTGGTGCTGAGGGCGAAAGTGCCTTCGCGCACAAAACTAATGATACTATAAGCCAAATTTAAAATCAAGAATTTTTTTTCATAACCCTTTTATAAAGCAAAAAATTATCTTCATACATTTTTTAAAAACAGTCCCCAAAAAAATCGCAACAACATCTTGCAAAAAATCCAACAAAGAAAACCCTAAAAATCGCAACAACTTCCCCTAAAAAACTACCCCTCCCAAAAAAAATAGCAAAGTCACAACATCTAAAAACAAGGAAATATATGCAAAACACCGGTGACATATTTGAAAACGGCTGTCTGGATAAGATTTTTAAAAATCTTTTAAAAAGAAACACAAACCTTAAAGAGCAAAAAGTGGCAAGATTTTTACCCATAATCGGTTTTATGATTGAACTTACGCTTGAAATAATCGGGATTTTTATTGTCTATTATATGGTAAACCTTTTAGCACCGTATATTGTCGGGAAAAATTTCAACAACAATTTTTTATATTCAATGGTTTTTATCCCGATAGTGACCGCTCTAAAACAGCTTCCTGACACATTTAAAAGCGTATTTGTCAAAATCGCTATAAGTGATGAGTATATAATCTGCAAGCGCGGATATTTTAGAAAATTTATTGACAAACTATATGTAAAACATATTGACAATATCGAAGTTCGAACAACAATCTGGGGTGAATTTTTTGACTACGGAAACATAACTCTATACAGCTTTGGAGGCAAAATTAATCTGCCATTTTTAAAAAGCCCCTATAAAACCTATTTACTTTTAAAAAACAAAATCCACAAAAACAAATAATTTTTGTTTTGCGCCTTTAAAAAGCGTTTTTTCGCGCTATAATATAAAAAACAAGGTGTGTTGAAAGGTGTTTAAAAGTTTTGAAAATAAATCAAATCAATGAAATAAATTTTAAAGCTAAAATCATCGATGCTCACTGCCACATCGGTTCTTGGCAAGGAAGAACGTATGGTACCGATAGCCTTGATTGTTTTATTAAAACTCCTTTAAATATCATATCTGACGGGGAAAAATCAACCGACACCATCGAAAAAATGCTCGTATCCAATCTTGACGGGATTGATAAAAAAGGAGCACTCGCAGATGAAATAAAAGCAAACGAGATTATGATTGAAATATCAAAAAACAACCCTAAAATCTGCCCCCTTATTGTTTGTCAGCCCAATATTACAAATGGCGACACCAAAAACATTAAATACCTTATTCAAAAAAGCAACAGTTTTGCCGGTTTAAAATTTCACCCAAAATCGCTCGAATTAAGGGCGGATGATATTGCGTATGACAGCTATTTAGATCTTGCAAAAGAAAAAAATCTCCCCTGCCTTTTTCATAGTCAAGTTAATTTAGATTGGTCAAAAAATGCTCAGGGTAAATCCGTTGCGACATTAGCCGATGTTTTGGATAACTCGGATCCGAGGCTTGTTTATAATCTTGCAAAAAGACACCCAGAAGTTTCGGTAATTCTTGCCCATTGTGGCGCGGGAGGAGAAATTGCACACAATATTGCAATTGATACACTGTTAGAATCAATTGAAAAAAATGATGCAAAATTATACTGTGACATATCCTGGGTCGATTTTTTAAATGACGCGCCAAGTGACGACCCAAAAAGCGTAATAAAATTAATCAAAAAACTAAAAGAAAAAAACGCACTATCAAGAATTATGTTTGGAACGGATGCGCCTTTAGGCTGCTATGACTCAAAAACCGGCTTTTTAAATGACACAAATAAAGCAAAACAAATGTATGAACAAACCGTAAGCAAGCTCAAAAGTGCAATTAAAAAAGAATTTAAAGATGAATCGGATGAAATTATCCAAAAAATTTTTTATGATAACGCAAACGACCTGTTTTTTAACAATAAAGAGTCAAATAACAATATAGCCGGTAATTTAAGCCGAAATTTAAAATCTAAAATTCCTTTTGCCGCTTTGGGGGCTGCTTTGTTTTGTATAGGAATAACAGCAATAGGGCTAATTCATTTAAAACATTTAAAAAATAAAGCCAAAGATAGCAATAAAACCTCAAAACCTAACGAAAACAAAAACGTTTCATATACATTTTTGAAGCCGAATTTTAATGAATTTAAGAACAATTCAACAAAAATCTGAAGCTATCTTCCTATCTCAAGCGCGCTTACTGCCATTGCTTTAGATATTGTCATAACGCTCAATGACGCTTCATAGGCGCGCTGCGCAAGGTGAGCATCCGTAATATCCACCATAACATTAGTGTTGGATGTTCTTATATATCCGTTTTCGTCCGCATCGGGATGACCGGGTTTATATATTTTTGCGCCCGGCGTCGGATCTTCGATTATTCCGTCAAAGTTCACGCCCCCCATTTGGCTTGAACCGTTCAATGCGCCCATTCCCATTGAAGATAAAACCGTTGCAAAGCTTTGGTCTTGGTTTGATGATAAAAGAGGGATTTTTCTTGTGTAGTTTGGAGTGTCGACGTTAGCAATATTTTTTGCGGCTGTCTCAACTCTTTTTGAATGAACCAAAAGACCTTGTGTACCTATGTTAAAAGCGTTTATTAATCCCATTATTTTTTCTCTTTCGTTTTGTTTTTAATTATTTTTATCCGTTAGCCGAAACATTAAGTGCGGTTTTAATTTGTGTAATAGTGCTTGAAAGATTCCTTACCGCAACGTTATAGAGCATATAATTTTGTTGCATTAGGGCAAGCTCCTGCTCGGGCGAGATTGTTTCGTCGTTATGAGAGCTTGAAGCGATGGGGCTTATTCCGTATTTTTCAATCATTTTTTCTTCTAAAGAAGAAGCCGTGCCGCTATTTAGATATTGCGAAAAATCAATATCTTTTCTTCGATAGCCTTGAGTGTGGATGTTAATTATGTTGTCGGCAAGAAGCTGTTGTCTTTGAGAAACTAAAGACAACATTTTTTGAGAATTATTTAAAAGCTCTGTAGGAACGATACCCATTTATATTTTCCTTATTTATTCTTATGTTATTTATTGAGTTAAATTAATTGCTCTGTCGTACATTTGATTAATTGCTTTAATGAGGCTGTTTGAAGCGATGATTGATGCGTTCATTCTTGAGATATTATATACTTCGCTTATGGTATCAACGTTAGAATGTTCAACGCCGTTTTGTTTGATGTAATCATGGTTTATCACAAGCTTCATTTCGCCAGCTTCTTCGGTTGCGCTAAATTCATTTGCACCCACGTCTTTTAATCTTTCGGGGTTTTGAAATTGTACAAGAGGGATGGTGCCTACATATTTGGGTTCATCAAAAAGCTTATTGTATGTAAAAACATCCCCGTTTGGTTTTATAACCACTTTTTGAGCGGCTCCGTCTATTTTAATGCCGGAGCCTACTAAATCGCCCGTTTTTGTAATCAGATAACCGTCTTTATCTTTCATAAAAGAGCCGTCTCTTGTATATCTTATTTCGCCCGATGGCGTTGTGACAGGGATATATCCCATGCCGGTTAAAGCAATATCTAAAGGGTTATTTGTGAGCATAAAATCGCCAACTTTTGTATCCACTCTTTCAACTCCATGGACGGAACAATCAGCATCAATAATTTCTTCAAAACGCACGGCCTTATACCCGTTTGTGTTTAAATTAGCAATGTTTTGTGTTGCATATGCGAGCCTGTCAAACTGACTTTGCATATTGATTGCAGCTTTTCTTACAGATCCTTGTAAATTATATGCCATAGGTTATCTTTAGACCCTTCCCAGTGTTTGAATTACGTTCGATAAATTTTCGTTTTGCATTTTAAACATTTGTCTGTTTGCTTCAAAATTTCTTGTATAATTTGACATTTCAATGTATTCTCTCTCCAATTGAACGTTTGAGTGCTCTAAATATCCTTGGCGAATGAAATTTGCGCTCAATAATGACCTGTCGGAATTTACTACGCCAAGCGTTCCTTGGGGAATTAATCCTCTTTTTTCACTGTCAAAAACCCCGATTTTTCCATCCAGTCCGATTTTAATATCGTCTAATTTTTCGGGCAGTTTATTAAATACAATGGGTAAACCCGTAATTGATAAGACTTTTTGGTCTTGTTGAGTTAAAAGTTCGCCGTCTTTATTTAATTTGAACCTTCCGTCACGAGTTAATTCGAGCGTTCCATCTTTATTTAAAACTTGGAAATATCCTTTTTCGCTCAGTGCAATATCGAGTGGCCTTTGAGTCATCAACAATCTTCCCACTTGCTCATCAACACAATGAGAAAGAGCATCCGGGCCTAAAAATTCCGCAAAAGAAGAAATTACGGCTTCTTTTTTTTGATAGCCGACCTTATCAAAACCCACAACATTTTCGCTGAATATTCCCATAATATCCATCTCTAATTGCATAGCGTTGATGGATTGGGCTATTCCTGATGCGTCAAAGTTTATACCTGCTGCAAGTTTCATGGTATTTTTTAATTACTCCTTTTTTAATAAATAACGTATTTAGTTGAGCTTTTCTTTAAAAAATCCAAAAAAAATACACTATTTACATTATGTTTAAGGTAAAATTTATTAAAGTCAAAATTTGATGTTGAATTAAAATATTAAATAAAATATAATTATTTTTATGGAAGAAAAAAACAGACAAAAGATAGAATTAATCAAAAAATCATTCGAACTAAAAAATCTTAAAGAATATAAACAAGCTCTTTCAATGCTATATAAAGCACTTGAATATGATAACAGCCAAAATGATTATATCGAGCTGATGAGCCAAATTGGCGATTTGCATATGCTTCTTAAAGAATATGATAATGCCTTAAATGATTTCCAAAAAGCGCTTTGCGTCAATCAAAATCATAGCTACAGTTTACAAAAATGTTATGAAATATATTGTGAAACAAATCAATTGCAAAAAGCGCTCAAGCTTGCTTTTCAGATGTGCGAAAAAGAAAAAACTTCTCAAAATTACTACAACTATCTAAAAGCGCTGATTCGTCTTGAAAAATATAAAGACGCAATTGAAACATTCAACTACCTTGATGAAGCAATTAAGCTTGATCCTGATATATTATATCTCATTTCAACGATAAACAGCGAAAAAAGACAACTTTTATTAGAAAAAATTATCTCAATTGATGAAACACATACAAAAGCAAATATGGATTTGGCTCAAATTCAATTTGAAAACAAAAACTATAATAAAGTCATTACCTATTGTCTTAATTTAGTTGAAGACCACCCGATGGCTTATTATTATTTAGCAAAAATTGAACAAATTCATCAAAATTATTCTAAAGCGCTTGAATATTGCTTGAAAGCAATTGCGCTTGATAATGACGAAAAAGATTATTATCTTGATTTAGCCAAAATTTATATAGATTTGATGAATTTTGATGATGCTTTTGTTGCGCTTAAAAAATCAATTAACTATTCAATATCAAAAAATGAACTTGAAAGTTTGGATGAAAAATACTTTATAACGGGCTGGATTTTAATTAAACAAAATGAAATATCAAAAGCAATTTTAAATTTGAATTTGATTAAAAAACAAAGCCCATATTACGCAAAAGCCCAAATTTTAATCGAAGCAACGAAGCTTAATTGTGCAAACATTTCAAATATCATAACAAAACTTGAAGCGATGTGGAATAATGAACAAAATAATGTAATATTATTAGACACTTTAGCTTATGCTTATAAAGAACTCGGTTTAACCAAAAAAGCAATTGAAACATACCAAAAAGCGCTCAGTGTCTATCCCGAATCGATATTTTATAATCTTGAGCTTGTTGATTTATTGATTGATGCTAAAGATTATCTTGTTGCAATAGATTTAATTCGAAAATTAAGCGAAAAATGCCAAAATTGCCCGACATTATATAATTCGATGGCAAGAATATATTATCGCCTTGATAAGTATGATGAAGCATTATCCTGTATTGAGCAGTATCTGAAGCTTGATTATAATTGTGCGGAAGCTCAATATTTTAAAGGGTTGATTTTAAATAATCTTGAACAATATGAAGAAGCTTCAAAATGCATATATAATGCGATAAAATTAAATCCCGTTGTCGCAAAATATTATAATCAAATGGCAAAAAGCTATTTTGGGCTCAATGAATTTGAAAACGCTCTTTTATACTGTAAAGAAGCAATTGAAATTGACCCGAACGAAATAAACTATAAAAAATTTGCGTATGATATTTCTCTTAAAATCGGAAATAAAGACCAAATTGAAGCTTATAAAAATCAACTTAAAAGAAGCGAAAAGATTTTAAAATTGCAAAGATAGGCTTTTTAACTTTTATTTTAGCTTTGTTTAACTTTGCATAAAAAAAGGAGGTTTTCAAAACCCCCATTTCCCCATTAAAAAATTTTACAATAAACCAAAAATTTATCTTTAATAGTATTTTAAACCAATTTATTATCTAAGGCAAATTTATGTATGATAAAATTTTTTATTGTCTATAAAATCTAAAAAGCCTTGATATAATGTAGTTTTAGGCACTTAAAAAAAGTTTACAAGAAAGAATTTGATATAATTTTATTTAAAAAAAGTTATTTTTTTATTGTTTTTTCCATGCCAAAATTGATTTTTAAATTAATATATTAATATGGATAATCTTGGCTCCTTCAACAATAACATTAACAATAATATCAACAATAATTTTACAATATCAAGCGCAAAAGCTTCTATTGTAAACACAAACAGCGCCCAAAGTGCTAATATACAAAATGCGCAAAATGCAAATATTCAAAATTACACAAACCAAAATCAAAATAATTCAATAATGAACCAAAATATCAATCAATTGGCGGCTTTTGATTACAGTAAAATCAAAATGGATAACGATACGATTCTAAAATATCTTCAAAATCTATTAAATCTTCCAAAGACAATTGATGAGTTGGTGAATAAAATCGACGCAAAAACGCTTCGGCTAAATTCTCAAAATAAAGTGTTTAATGTATTGATTGAAGATTTAATAAGCACAAAATTATTAAGCGAATTTTTAAACACTAATTCAAAAGAAGCGATAAATAAGCTTTTTCAAACAATTTCCAATTCAATTAAAAGCGGAAATACAAATGTTGAACAATTAAAGGAAATGTTTAATATTTTAAATTCCATTCAAAATACAACTTCAAATTTCAACCCTATTACCGCAAATTCTATTAAAGAATTACTTTTATTATATATCCCTCTAAATAAATTTGTATTTGACAGACCCATAGAAACGGACGATGATTTAAAAGAAATCATCAAAGAAAATAGCGATAGTTATAGCTCATCTAAAAATTCAAAATTAACAATACTATTTCAAACAATCAATTTTTCAAATGTTTTGTGTTCAATAAATATCCATAATAACGATATTTTAATTAATTTTTATATAAATGAGCTTTTCCCCGCGATTAAATTTTCAAAGATCTTTCAGATGTTTCTAACAAAGATGAATATTAACGCGATGATGGATTTTAAAACAAAAATTAAACCGAATAAAATTTTTGATGCCCAAAATTTTAAAATAATTTCAGACGGTCTAATTCCATCTAATGCGCTTATTTTAGCTCATCTTGTGATTAATCTTATTTTTAAATTTGATAATGACTTTTAATTTTTTTAACTACAACAAACTTCGAATCTTTTTAATTTCATCTCTTAATTCAATAGCCCGCTCGAAATCGAGAAGTTTTGCAGCATGTTTCATATCGTTTTCAAGTTTATCAAGCAATTTTGGCAAATCCTTTTTCTCGACATTCATTTCAACCATTTGCTGCGCGACAACGTCTTCCACGCTTCTGTAGCTTTGAACGAGAGAGAGAAGATTGTTTTGGATTGATTTTTTAATGGTTTTAGGGGTAATATTGTGAATTTTGTTATAATTCAATTGGATTTCACGCCGTCTTTTTGTTTCTTCAATAGCAACATTCATTGAATCGGTGATTTTATCGGCATACATTAAAACTTTTCCTTGAGCGTTTCTGGCGCTTCTTCCTATCGTTTGAATAAGAGATGTTTCGCATCTTAAAAACCCTTCTTTATCGGCATCCATTATTGCAACAAGCGATACTTCGGGTATATCAAGCCCTTCTCTTAAAAGATTGACCCCTACTAATATATCAAATTCACCCAGACGAAGGTCTCTTAAAATTTCAACACGCTCTAATGATTTTACTTCGCTATGAAGATAGCGGACTTTTAAATCTTTTGTGTTTAGATATGTCGTTAATTCTTCCGCCATTTTTTTAGTCAATGTTGTAATCAATACCCGTTCTTTTTTCTCTGTAACTTTTTTAATTTCTTTTATTAAATCTTCAACCTGATTTAGTGTCGGACGAACCTCAATTTCAGGATCTAATAGCCCCGTGGGTCTTATAATTTGTTCTATTATTTGAGAGCTTTTTTTCTTTTCATAGTCGCTTGGGGTTGCTGAAATAAAGATTGTTTGAGCGTTTTTATCTTGTAATTTTTGATTGAATTCTTCAAACTTCAACGGGCGGTTATCTTTTGCGCAAGGTAATCTGAAACCGAAATCAACCAATATATCTTTTCTTGATTTATCTCCAAAATACATTCCTTTTAATTGCGGAACGCTCACGTGGGATTCATCTATTACAACCAAAAAATCATTTTCAAAATAATCTAATAATGTGGCAGGCGGCGTCCCGGGGGCCCTTCTTTCAATTATTCTTGAATAGTTTTCAATACCCGAGCAATAGCCCATTTCTTTAATCATTTCAATATCATAATTTACTCTTTGAGAGAGCCTTTGAGCTTCAACGATTTTATTTTCGTTTTTAAGTTCAACCAGTCTTTCGCTCAATTCATGCCGAATAAGTTCAATCGTCTCATCTTCATTTTCATCATAGGATAGATAATGTACTGCCGGGTATATAACAATTTCAGAAGGTTTTTCAAGGATTTCACCCGTCACAAAATCAATTTTTGTAATGGATTCAATTTCATCCCCAAAAAATGATATTCGATTTATAACTTTTTCAAAGCTTGGCATAATTTCAATAACATCGCCTCGGGCACGAAACGTTGAGCGCTTTAATTCAACATCATTTCTTTCATATCTCACCCCCGTTAGATATGTTAGAAGGTCTTTTCTTGTGACTTCTTGACCGACGGATAGTGTTATTGTTCCTTTAAAATAGTTTTCAGGTAGTCCTAAACCATAAATACAGCTAACGGAAGCAACAACAATGACATCATTTCTTTCATACAGGCTTCTTGTTGTGTTGTGGCGGAGTCTATCTATTTCATCATTTATGGTAGCTGATTTTTCGATATATGTATCGGTTCTTGGGATATAGGCTTCGGGCTGATAATAATCATAATATGAAATAAAATATTCAACGGCGTTATTTGGGAAAAGTTCTTTAAATTCGTTATATAATTGAGCGGCAAGGGTTTTATTGTGCGCAATAACTAATGTCGGTTTTTGAACATTTTGAATGACGTTTGCGATTGTATAGGTTTTACCCGAACCCGTTACACCCAGCAAAGTTTGATTTTCCATACCCGAATTTAGCCCCTGCGTAAGCGCTTCAATTGCTTTCGGCTGGTCTCCTGCGGGTTTAAAATCTGAAATTAACTCGAATTTATGATATTGCATAATAAAAATATAGCCTAAGAGATATTATTATTCAATTTCGTTTTTTGCTATTTTATTTTATTTTGTTCTTTAAACCGTTTTTAACATCCGATAACGGCCCGCTGTTTGGCGCTTTTATATTATTAAAATAATATTTCCCATAGACAAAGGGGAATTTGTATAGCCATGAAAAATTCATCAAAACCGTTGCTGTATCTGCCCCATGGTTAAGTATAAGTTCATCTATTGTCTGTTCATAGGCAGGGGAAATTGAAGAAAATAATTTAATAAAATAATCGCTTGCACTAACGACACCCAAAGCAGTGCTTGTCATTGGGTTTTGGATAATTTGAGTAATTTTTATACTGTCATCATCGTTATAATCAATTATATCAGAGCTCAGTTCAATTGTTCCTTTGTTTTTTTGTTCAATTTCATACCAATTACCTTCATATTGAAGTTTTATTAAACTCGGTTTTGGCATATAAATGTCATCTAAAACAGGGGCAAGGATTATATCGCCATCGAAGCTTATTAGCCCATATTTATAGTTTTTTTCAACAAGAAACATTTTTCCGTATAATATTTCAATTGAAGAATATTCAAAAGGTATGATTAAATTTCCGTTTTCATCATAAAGAGCGTATTTGCTTCCGTTGCCGAGCTTAACAAAACGGGAAGCGTATCTTTGAGCTTTTGTATATTTTGGTTCAACCAGTATTTCGCCTTCGTTTGATATGATTCCGTATTTGTTCCTCTTTAAAAAAAGCCATGAGCTGTCCCCTAAGCGGATTAATTTATTATATATCGGTTCTGTTATTTTAATATCATCTTTAATTATTCCGAATTTATTTTTTTCGCTGTATGTTTGATAAAAGCTCTCTATGGCAAAAGCGCAATTAACGAAAAATAACGATATAAAAATTATAAATAATACTTTTTTCACAAAAAACATTATATCACAAAATCTCGTGCTATAATTTTTATATTATGAAAATTAAATTCGATTCCGAAAAAATATTCAAAAATATAATTATAATTTCATCCGCCGCTGTTTTTATTATCATGGTTGCGATGATTTTATGCTATCTTTTGTTTTTGCCAAAAATCGTTGAAAGTAATGTTTTAAAAACGACATTAAATAAAGTCACAAAAGAATTTTTAGACGCGGATTTAAAATATCAAAATCCGAAATTAAAAACATATCTTGCTCCTAAAATCGATTTTTCTATTGATAATCTTGTTTTAAAAAATAATAGTCAAGGCGGGCAAAAAGAGCTTTTAAATCTTCAAAATGTCGAATTTAGTTTCGGATTTAATAAAATCTTTAATAAAGAACTGGAAATAAAAAAATTAAAAGCATCAAAGTTAATTGTTAAAGCGGATGATTTAATTGATTCAATTAAAATTAAAGAGCAAAACCAAAACCCTCCCGCTCCCTTGGATTGGAAAATAAATCTTATAAATAGCGACATTTCGCTTGATGAATTTAATTTATCCTATTTTGTAAATGATAAAAAAACTCATCTTGATATTAAACTGGATGATACAAAAATCATCACAAACGAAAATGACATTAAAAAACTAAAATTCAATCTGGATGGAAAAATTATCAAAAACAATAAACAATACGTTTCAATTAAATCAAATTGCACTGATAAAATTGATTTTGATTTCGATAAAATAAAAGTTAACGACCTTGAAGTTAAATTAAATGATTCAATTATAAAAATAAATAGCGACATAACCGCAGATAAAATCTCCCTGAACGCTAAATCGGATAAATTTTTAATAGATGATATTTTTGATTTAGTAAACAGTGATTTTATTATCCCGAACGGTCAAGCGATGCTATCACCCTTAATTACCCCCAAAGGAAGTGTTAAATTTGACGTTAATATGATAAATAATGACCTATCGGGGTTTGTATATTTAAATAATGCAAGCGCAAAATTAAAAGATGTTTCAAATATCCCGCTTAACGTAACATCAGGTAAAATTAAAATCACAAAAGATGAAATAGAATTTGTTGATTTTGACGGGTTCTACGGCAAAAACAAAAACAACAAAATTAAAATCGCAGGAACAATTAAAGATTACTATAAAACGTTTGATTCAAATATTATTATAGATAGCGTCATCACAAACGAATTTTTTAAAGATTATCTTTCGAAATTAATTGCAAACACTGTTTTATATGTTTCAAAGCCCTCGGGCACAAGGGTTATATATAAATCAAAAAATAATGTGATGAATATCACGTGGCTGGCAAAAATATCCAAAGGTGTTAATTTTGGCGTAAGCGAAGAAAAATCGGCGTTATCGGATTACGATAGAGCCGTTATGGGCGAGTTTGAATTAAAAGATGATACGTTGGATATTAAAAACATAAATTATTACATAGCGCCCGACATTAAAAGAGGGGTGAAATTAAGCCCGATTATTGTCTTTAGTGCTTTAATGAAGCTTGATGGCAGATTGGATAAAATATCGGTCGGCTTTGGAAGAGAAATGCCCTGCGAATTTTTAAATGTCTTTATCGGGCAAAAGCTGTTTAAAAAAGGCACAATCAAAGGTAATATCGAAGTTTTGTTTAAAAACGCTATTCCATATCTGAATGCCGATATGGTGATAAATAAAACCCTCATCCCGACTCAAAGGATGTATATTAAGACTGCAAGCTTAAACACCAAAAACAGTCTGATAAATGTAGATGCCAAAGGAAGATTTAAAAGAGCAAGTTTTGATTTTAAAGGAAAAATCAAAAATGAACTTAAAACCCCGATTATTATTAAAAATCTCAATCTTGATATTGATAATTTAGATGTTGAGCGGATTTTAGCGTCATTCAATAATCAACAAAGTAATCAAAGTAGTCAATCCGCGCAAACCAAACAAAGTGAAGCTCAAATCGACGCCCAAAACAAAAAAATCAATTCCGAAGAAGATTTAATGAGCCAAAGTGATGATTATATGTTTGATACGTCATTATTGAGGATTGAAGATTGCAACTTCTCGCTTCAAAAAGGAAACTATAAAGAGATTGATTTTGGAAATATCAAAGCAAAATTAACCCTTAATGACAAAGGAATCTTAAAAATCCAATCAAACAAATTTGATATTGCAAAAGGAATTTCAACTCTAAAAGTTGAATGCGATCTTCAAAAATTAAAATACTATATCCGCCTCGGCGTCAAAGGAATTGATTCAAATTTAATGGCAAAAGTCTTATTTAATCTTGATAAGGAAATAACGGGTAATGCCGACGGCTTAATTGAGCTTAATGGTGATGAAACATTAAGATTAAACGGATTTATAAAATTCCTCGTTCATCAAGGAACGATTGGAAAAATCGGACTTGTTGAATATGTCTTAAAAATAGCTTCGGTATTTAGAAACCCTGTTGTTATGGTAAGTCCCGGAGCAATAATGGATATTGTGTCAATTCCCGAGGGGAAATTTGATAAAATTCAAGGCGAAATTGATATTAAAAATAATGTTTTATCAAGAATCAACATCCAATCCTATTCTTCAACCCTTAGCGCTCTTATTCGGGGAAGATTCGATATGGAGCGCCATGACGCCTCAATTAGAATTTATACAAGATTTTCAAGCGACAAAAAATCAATTTTCGGGTTTTTAAGAAACATATCCTTAAGTACACTGGCTAACAAAGTCA
The DNA here is from genome assembly GCA_947624685.1 of Candidatus Gastranaerophilales bacterium. Lineage (GTDB taxonomy): Bacteria > Cyanobacteriota > Vampirovibrionia > Gastranaerophilales > Gastranaerophilaceae > RUG14156. Next base: position 13,628 of record CANQLJ010000045.1, read on the forward strand.
AAATGAATTCAAGAAATGATGCTAATTATTATGAGTCGGAGCTTAAGGATTTGCCTCAAATTGATGTTGAAGAAGAAAATACCCAAGTTTTCTTAACGCAGGTTGAAGGCGATATTGAGCATTATAACTTCCTTTCGAGCCTAAAGAAAATTAAATAAGATTATTTAAAATAAAAAAGCCAAAAATTGTTTTTTGGCTTTTAAGTTATTCGGTTTGTTAATCTCGAGCTTTATTAACCTTGAACAAAGGTTAATTTGTTCCTTCCACCAAAATTTCAGGTTTGACTCCCAAAATTTCTCCAATATAATTCAGCTCATCAACCGATAATTTGGATAATTGTTTGATGTCATTTTTTTCAACGAAATCCAAAATTTCATCTTCATTCATTTTTAATATTTCCGAAATTTGAGATTTCTTTTTTGGCAAATTCCGCGATATTAAAACAAAAGCTTGGTAATCTTTCTTTATGCTTTCTTTTTGGCCGGCATTTAAACCCTCTAAGATTTCATTTCTTAAAGAATTTGCAAGTTCTTTTTCTTCAAATGTCAGCTCTGCCTTTTTCAAGACGCACACCCTTCGTTTTCATTCGTTTTTCATTCGTCTTGAATATTTATCGGCAAGTATGTAACAAAAATTTAGATTTTTAAGAAAAATTGTTACATTTGTTAATATTTTAGGCTGTCGTGAACTTGTGGGATAAGTAGTGTTGTGAGTGGGGGAGATGGGAGTGTTGGGAGTGTGGGTAGTAGTGGGGTGTGGGATAATGT
>CANQLJ010000046.1 GCA_947624685.1 Candidatus Gastranaerophilales bacterium
ATTGATTTTGCTAATAGAATCCCCGAACTTTATTTAAAAGCTACTTTAGAGGAAAAAAGATTAATACTTAACACTATAACAGAAAGCGTTATCTATGATGAAGAAACTAATAAACTCGAAGTAAAATTAAGACCTGTATTTGAACATTTAAGACAAATAAAATTAAAAAAGAAACAAGAATTTTCACAAAACTTAGAAACATTGACTGGAACTCTCGAAACTCGTTCACAGAGTGCAAAACAAGCTCTTGAAAATAAAGGTTTGAATTTGAGCAACATAACAGTGATTGGAACTCGTCAAAATAGCTTAAATACTAAAATAGAGCCCATTTATGAAGGCTCTAAAAAGTTAAATGTCGACGAGGTTACTATTTTGGAACCCTGCGACAAAGAAATTGTACCACAGTATATTGCCCATGACAATATTTATCAAAGGATTGTATCTGTTATGAAGCAGTCTACACAGGAGTACTATAATATGAGAATGGTTTTAGGACTCAAAGTTGCATGATATTTCTTAATATCAATTGTAATAACAATTTGTTTTACTGACAGTTAATTATTACCCCCTTTATTGCATACACTGTCTGTATAAGAGAGAATAACATATTATCAAGAAGTAAAAATAATTACGTTTCAAATAGTAAAAATTTTCTATAGAAATTCTTTATGAAAGAAGAAAGTATGTCTTTTTAATTACTTAATATATAAGCATAATATCCTGATTTGTAATATAATGAAATTATGTTCTCATGGTTGAAGAAACAGACATCAACAGATAGTATGGAGAAAGTTACAAATACTGATGATGAGGTATTTGAGAAAATCGTTTCGTTAATTGAAGACGGGAATAATATTTTTATTACGGGTGGAGCAGGTGTAGGTAAATCTTATACCCTGAATAAGCTAAAAGATATATATGATAAGAAGCTCCATATAACAAGCACAACGGGTATATCTGCAATAAATGTGAACGGACAGACTCTTCATTCATGGGCAGGAATAGGACTTGCTGATAAACCTGTTGAAGATATTGTTAAGAGGATACGAAAGAAACCTGCTTTATATAAAACCTTGTTGTGCTGTGAAATGCTTGCGATAGATGAAATATCTATGCTTGATAATTATACATTTGACTATGTGAACGAAGTATTAAAAGCAGTACGTGAGAGCGATAAACCCTTTGGTGGTATCCAAGTACTTATATTTGGAGACTTCTTTCAGCTTCCTCCTGTGCGTATGAAAGAAGACGGTAAGGATTTTTGTTTCAATAGTCAGGCATGGGAAGAATTGAACCTAAAGACCGTGTTATTAAAGCAAGTGAAGCGTCAATCCGAAAAAGAACTCTCTGAAGCGTTGAATAATGTTCGTATTGATAAGACCAGTGCTGAAGACTTAAAAGTATTTTACAAAAGAGATGTTGAACCTGACTATGTTGCACCAAATGATATACTTCAAATATTTGGAACTAATGCAGACGCAGATGCATATAACGATAAATGCTTTAATGAGATACCTGAAAGACCCTACATTTATGAAGCAAAGGACGAACTTTACATATATAATGACATAGGAGAGCCGTCAGTAATAGTTATTGATACAAAGAATATCACGGATAAGACGGTTAGCAAGTACGATTTAATGGCACTAAATAAGTTTAATGAAGACTGTAAAGCTCCTGAGAAGTTAGAACTTAAAGAAGGTTGCCGTGTAATGCTCTTAAAGAATATTGATGTTAAAAGGGGTCTTGCAAATGGTAGCTGTGGCACGATTAAGCAACTTACAAGCGGTTCTATAGATATACTGTTCGATAATGGGGTACGGGCAAATATACTTCCTGCCGAATTTGAATACATAAAAGAGGGACGTACCAAAATAAGACGGACGCAGTATCCTTTGCGTCTTGCTTATGGTATAACCATACATAAGTCGCAGGGTATGACATTTGATAAACTGGTTGTCAATTTCAACAGGATATTTGATTATGGGCAAGCATATGTTGCTCTGAGCAGGACAAAGACTCTTGAAGGTCTTATTATTAGAGGATTTGACCATAACAAAATTGTAGCGAATAAAGAAGTTGTAGAATTCTATAAAAAACTGGAAACTGAAGAGGGGTAATATACATGGGATTTGAACAGGTATTGGAGAAGTATAGAAAAATAGCATTTTCAGAGCGTGATAAGGGTACACGTTTTGAAAGACTAATGCAGGCATACCTGAAGACAGACCCTCGTTATACGTCGGAGTTAAAAGAAGTTTGGCTGTGGAGCGAATTTCCATATAGAAGTGATTTTGGAGGAAAAGATACTGGCATTGATATTGTTGTTAAAACATATAAGGACGAATACTGGGCAGTACAATGTAAGTGTTATCAGGAAAATACCCGTATAATGAAAGCAGACGTTGATACTTTCCTTGCAACATCAAGCAAGATATTTTTTGACGAAAATGGAGCACAACAAAAATTCTCTCATAGACTATGGATTTCAACTACGAATAAGTGGAATTCCGAGGCTGAAAATACTATCAGAAACCAAGACCCTCCAGTATCAAGATTAAGTTTAGTTGAATTAGAAGAGTCTCCTGTTGATTGGAATAAACTTGACGAGGGTATATCAGGAAGCAAAGCTCGTAATAAGAAAAAAACTCCCATGAAGCACCAGTTGAAAGCGATAAATGATACCCATGAATATTTCAAGTCTAAAGATAGAGGAAAACTTATCATGGCTTGCGGTACGGGTAAGACATTTACTTCTTTAAAAATTGCCGAAAATGAAACTGAAGGACATGGTCTTATACTATTTTTAGTACCCTCAATAGCTTTATTAGGACAAACACTTAACGAATGGTGTGCTCAGGCTGAAGAGAAAATAAATGCTATATGTATATGTTCTGACCCGACAGCAAGTAAAAAATCTTCTAAAAATGAAACTGATGATAACTTAACTTCGGTAACGGACTTGGCTCTTCCTGCTTCTACGAATGTTCATAACATTGTTAAGCAGTTCAGGTGGCTACAAGCAACTAAAAAAGAGGGTATGACCGTTGTATTTTCTACTTATCAGTCAATAGACGTAATTGCCAAAGCTCAGGCGGAACTTATATCCGAGTTTGGGGATAAGGCAGAATTTGACCTGATAATATGCGACGAAGCACACCGTACAACAGGTGTTATTCTTGCAGGCAACAAAGAAGAGTCTGCATTTACGAAAGTGCACGATAATCAGATAATTAAGTCTAAGAAGCGTCTTTATATGACAGCCACTCCAAGATTGTATGACGATAATGCCAAGAAAAAAGCTACGGATAATAACTGTATTCTCTGCTCTATGGACGACGAAGGATTATACGGAGAAGAAATATACCGTATAGGTTTTGGAGAAGCGGTACAAAATAACCTATTATCAGATTATAAAGTACTGGTATTAACTCTGACCGAAGACCAAGTACCTGATACACTTCAACAAGCGATTTCAAACCCTGAGTATGAAATAAATACTGACGACGCAACAAAACTTATCGGGTGTATCAATGCTCTTTCTAAAAGAATGATAAAGTATGCAGGTCTTGAAAATGAAGCTGAATTATTGAGTGCAACAGACCCTTATCCAATGCACACGGCTGTAGCTTTTTGCCCGAACATAAAAGCATCTCAAAAAATTAAAAATATCTTTAACACTCATTCCGAAAGTTATTATGAGAGCTTAAAAGAAGATGAACGTAAAGAAGTAGTTAATGTAGAAGCTGACCACGTTGACGGCAGTATGGGAGCTTCTATGAGAGATGAAAAACTTTCATGGCTAAAACATGCACCGACAGACGGCAAAGAATGCAGAATTCTAACAAATGTACGCTGTTTATCGGAAGGTGTGGACGTACCGTCCTTAGACGCTGTAATGTTTTTATCCGCAAGAAATTCACAGGTGGACGTAGTACAATCCGTAGGACGTGTTATGAGACGTGCTGAGGGTAAAAAGTACGGATACATTATTATACCCGTTGTAGTACCTTCAAATGTTAAACCTGAAGACGCACTTGATAAAAATGATAACTTCAAGGTGGTTTGGACGGTCTTAAATGCTCTAAGAGCACATGACGACAGGTTCAATGCTATGATAAATAAAATTGACCTGAATAAGAAAAATCCGAACGACAACGGCACAGTTATTGTAGGCGGTATTCCAAGTCATGAAGACGACGGAGGAGCAAAAGACACTTCTTCTAATAAGCGTGAATGCACAGAAGAAAAACTCTCTGAAAATGTTGTTAAGCAACTGACCATGCAGTTTGGAGAACTTCAAAGCGTAATATACGCTCGAATGGTTCAAAAAGTTGGTAGCCGTAAGTATTGGGAGCAATGGGCAAAAGATATAGCGTCTATTGCTCAAAGACACGTGGATAGAATTACCCGTATTGTTGCAGATGATAAGTACAAAGCTGATTTTGAAGAATTCATGGACGGTCTGCATACAAATATAAACCCGTATATTACGCAGGAAGAAGCTATTGAAATGCTTGCTCAGCATATAATTACCCGTCCTGTATTTGAAGCTCTTTTTGAAAATTATTCTTTTATCGGAAATAACTCTGTATCAATAGCTATGCAGAAAATTCTTGATATACTTGATGAAAATGCTATAGATAAAGAAAATGAAACGCTTGAAAAATTCTACGCTGACGTAAGGCAACGCTGTGAAGGTATTGATAATGCCGAAGGTAAACAAAAAGTCATTATAGAATTGTATGACAAATTCTTTAAGACCGCACTTCCTAAAGTTGTAGAAAAATTGGGTATAGTTTATACTCCCGTTGAAGTTGTTGATTTTATTATAAATTCCGTAGCTGATGTGCTAAAAAAAGAGTTTAACAGAGATATATCAGATAAGAACGTACATATCCTTGACCCGTTCACGGGCACGGGCACGTTTATTACAAGATTGCTTCAATCGGGACGCATTAAAAAGGAAGACCTGAAACGCAAATATGAAGAAGAACTCCATGCAAATGAAATAGTACTTTTAGCCTACTATATAGCTTCTATTAACATTGAAAATACTTACCATGATTTAATAGGAGCTAAAGAGGGACAATATCAAAACTTTGAGGGTATATGTTTGACGGATACTTTTCAGCTAAATGAGAATGACGGAAAAATTAAGTGTTCCGAATTCTTCCCTCGTAACGTAAAGCGAGTGCAGAAACAGAAAGATACTCCTATTACTGTTATTGTAGGAAATCCTCCGTATTCAGCAGGTCAAAAATCTGCCCATGATAATGCGCAAAACCAAAAATATCCAGTTCTTGAAACAAGAATTGATAATACATACGGTAATTCAAAGAGCACAAATAAAAATAAACTTTATGACTCCTATATTAAAGCATACCGTTGGGCTTCTGATAGACTCAATGCGACTGGTGGTATAATTGGGTTTGTGTCCAATGGTGCTTGGCTTGAAAATACAGCTATGGACGGTTTCCGTCATTGTTTAGAAACAGAGTTTTCTTCAATATATGTATTTAATTTGAGAGGTAATGCACGTACTTCAGGGGAACAAAGAAGAAAAGAAAAAGGAAATGTATTTGGAGAAGGTACAAGAACCCCTGTATCAATAACTATTCTCGTTAAAAATCCTTCTGATACAAAAGAAAAAGCTACAATACACTACCATGATATAGGAGACTATTTATCAAGAGAAGAAAAATTGAAGATTATATCCGATTTTGGCACGGTAACTAATCCAAAGTTTGAAACAGAAATACTGACTCCAAATGAATATAACGACTGGTTAAACCCAAGAAGTGAAATTTTTAACACATTTATAAAATTAGACCCAGACAAGAAGTTTGATGAACTTTCTAAAACATACTTCTGTATAAATTCTTTGGGATTACAGTCAAAAGAAGATTTGAGGTGCTATAACTCTTCAAATGACGTAAAAAAATGGTCATCAATATTACATGAAAATAATTGTTTTAATGCTTCAAAACTCGAAATATCCCTATATAGACCTTTTTGCAAACAATTTATACATAGGGATAAACAAACTATCCATAGAAAAGGTCAATGGGATGGAATACTGCCAAGCAACTCTAATTTTAGAAATATGATAATTTGTATTACTGGGCTCGGAGGTAGTAAAGATTTTTCTGCAATAGCTACAAATATTATTTCTGATTATCAAATACAACAAAATACTCAATGTTTTCCTCTATACTGGTATGAAGAAAAGGTAAAAGAACCTTCTGCACAAATAGGACTCTTTGCTTCAGCTTCGGAAAGTGAAGAGGATAAGTATATTAGACACGACGGAATAACAGATTTTATTTATAACCTTGCCAAAGAAAAATACGGTCATAAAGTAACAAAAGAAGACATTTTCTACTATGTTTATGGAATACTTCACAGTGAAGACTATAGAACAAAATTCTCCGCTGACCTGAAGAAAATGCTTCCAAGAATTCCGTTAATTGATAAAGTTGAAGACTTTTGGGCATTTTCTAATGCAGGAAATGACCTTGCAAAATTGCACCTGAACTATGAAAACCAAGCTCCCATAGCTTCAGTAAAGGTAATTGGAGAAGATAGCGGAATATTTACTGTTGATAAAATGCGGTTTAAGAATAAGGAAGATAAGTCTGAAATTATATACAATCCTTATATAAGAATAACAAATATTCCTGAAATTGCCTATGAATACGTTGTAAACGGCAGGAGTGCTATAGATTGGATACTTGAAAAATATCAGGTAACAACAGACAAAGCAAGCGGTATTAAAAATGACCCGAACGACTGGGCAGAAGAGCACGGAAAACCAAGATATATTCTTGACTTGCTCCTGAGCGTAATCTCACTATCTGTCGCAACGGTAAAGATTGTTAAAGGACTCCCGAAGCTGAATTTTGAGGAATAATTAATAATGGCAACAATAAATTTAAAAAACTTGAGTGAAACTTTTGATACTTATGAAGAAGATTGGAACAGACTCGAGATTGTTAAAACTAATGATGAACAATCCTGTTTCATAAGAAGACAGGTCGTAAATGTTATTATAAAAGAGATTAAGTTATCAAATAAATCACGTGTAAATATTTTTTGCAGTTGGGCTTTTCATAAAAGCAGTAAAACGGGGAAGTTTATTCCCCGACCAATATTTTACAAAAAGAACAATGATGATAGTTTTAGAGAAACTTCCAAAAATAAAGTTATAGTTGAAGTTGACGAGGGGGAATTGCCTGTAAAATTTTGGGAAATGATAAATTTCCTGAGTGGATACAAAGACTTAATTGACATAGGGGAGTTTAAAAATACATATAAAGTTATTAGTAAAAAGCAGTTGATAGATACTTTTAATAGTTATAATTCAGATAAACAGCTACAAACGCTTCAAGAATTTGTAAAAGATAAAAATTTATCATACCAACAATTAGAAAATTTACTTGACACTTCAAAGGAAAAATCCTTACATGAATTTGAAATACTCCTTAATAATGATGATACTTCAGAAGATGATTGGCAAAAGTTTTTTGAAGCTAATCACTGGATTTTTGCAGGTATATCATTAAAATTATTCTTTCAAAGAGATATTATATCACAAGCAAATATAGGTACTCCTGACACAATGGGGAGAGGAGCTCCTATAAGCGATTTTGTATGTATTGATAAATATACAACATTAGTAGAATTGAAAAAGCATACAACGCACATATTTACAAATACCCGAAAAAGTACTGCAAGAACTAATACGTGGTCTTTCAGTTCTGATTTTATTGACGGAATAAGTCAGTGTTTAGCTCAAAAAGAAGAGCTTATCGACAATCATAATTCTAAAAATTTTGTTACAAAGGACGGAAGAATAGTACAAGCTGAGGTACAAGACCCGAAGGTTATTTTTATAATAGGTAATCATAAGAATGAAATGCCAAATGTAAATAATGACATAAATGACAAAATTAAATCTGATACTTTTGAACGATATAGACGTGATTGCAGAAATGTAGAAATCATAACTTATGATGAATTGTATGAGCGAGCATACTATATTGTAAATCCTGTTTCTATACCCTTTTAAACCGTCAACAAGCCGTATTAAATCTTCTACAGGTATAAAACTATACCCGATTTTAAGTGTTTTTTTGAAAAGTGTTGATATTAGTGTATTATGGGTGTATTGAATAGGTTTTTATTAAAATAGGAGGCGATTTAAGAGGGGTTTGTTTCTATACGGCTAAGATAATTGTATAAATTACCGACTGAAGTATTGTACTGCTTTGCAATCAAAGTTTTTGGAACTCCATAAGAGAGCATTTTTAAAATGTCTTCTTTATATAAATCGAGTTTAGATTTACCCTTGCCTGTCGGGCGACCGAGCTTAATTCCCTGTGATTTACGGGCATGTAGAGCTTCACGGGTACGCAGACTAATCAATTCACGTTCTATCTGTGCGACAAGAGCAAATATAGTACTGGTAACCGTATTTGATATAGAGTCTTCGTTATTACAGAAATTTTCCTTTAATGAATAGAGTGTAATTCCTCTATCCTTAGTAATCTTAATAACTTCCAGTATTTGAGTAATTGAGCGAGCAATACGGGACAACTCAGGCACAATAAGAATATCCCCTGACTCCATAGTGTCAAGAAGTGCTCCGAGCTTACGTTCCTTGTAGTTAATACGACCCGAACAGTGTTCCTCTGTAAATTCCACGTTGCCGAGTTTCATGCGGTTAGCGAATTGTAATATATCAATTTTATTTTTCTCTGTATCCTGTAACAGGGTACTGACCCTGATAAATGCTTTTGTACTCATAATTTAATAAAAACCTCACTTTCATATTTTTCTTATATGACTCCTTACTATAAAAGACAGACCTTTTTATTGTAGGTATCCGTTGAATATATATGACCGTTTTTAATGCAGGTTGATAAGTTCTTCAACTTCAATGTTGATATTGTATAAATTTTGTTCTAATGTGTCTGCAAGTGCCGATATGCCTGTCATTTCTCTTTTTTCGAGTTTTGCACATGTAATATTATTCTTCAGTGCTATAGTAAGACCGTATGTATTTTTTATAAATGATAATAAATTCATTATTTCCATGTTGTACCTCCTCAGATAGTGTAGGGAAACCCTACACTATACTGAATTTTCTATAGTTTGACTGTTTAATAAATGCGTTATAAAGTTCTAAGTATTTTTTCTTAAAAGCAGTAGTATTGAAGTTATTTCTAACTATATTAGTGAAGCGAACTGTAAAAGCACCGATTTTCATTTCTTCAACACCTGCCTCATCAAGTACTGACTTAATAAGAGCTTCCTTTTCTTTTTTCATTTCGTCTAATTCAGCGATTTTAGCTTCAAGAGCACGAATGTCTCTAATCTCATTTTCTAAATTTGTTGCGATAATTACTGTTGCCATAGTGTTTTCTCCTTTCGATTTCTTATTGACTACTCTTATATAATACACTCTACAGTGTGCAAAGTCAACTAAATAATTCACTTTAGCGTTACAAAAGTTTACATTTAAGTTGTCAAAACAAACTGTATAGTGTATCCTATAATTAGGAGGTAAAATTATGCCTGAAGAATTTAAGTCGGATATAACAAAAGAGGAAGCTGAAACTCTGAAACGGCAACTCCGTGCAATGATGATAGCTCAGGGATTTACGATTGAAAAAGTTGCAAATGAGCTGAAAGACCGTTACGGAACAAAAGAAAGCAAAAACAACTTATCAAATAAACTCAGCAGAGGTTCTCTCCGCTTTATAGACGTTCAACGTATATGTAGCATACTTGGTTATACAATAGAAATGACCCCGTTAAAAACATCGATAGAGGGTTTAAAATTGAAATAACTAAAACTCTAATAATACCCTGACAAAATTTCATGGATTTTTCAAAACATAGGATGCTTAAATGGACTACATAGATAACCTTACACTTGCTATACTATTACATTTACATAGAACACCTAAATTGCGTTTATTTGCAAATGATTACAATACTTTAATGCAGTTGCAAACGTATATAGGTTGCATTGACGCATTATTCAAGAACAAACCTGAAAATTTGTCAATTGAGGAAGACGAACTTTTTGAGGAAAACTATAAACCATGCATTACATGCAAAACATTCTCAACTATTATTGATGTATTTTGTGACGATACAGACCGTCTTGAAAGTTATCTTAAGAACTATATTAACGCATATAATAATGAAGACCTTATAGAGCATGGGGATAAGAATGAGTATATTACAATTGCTGAATTAAATGCAGAATTAAGAGCAACAGGGGAGACTTCAAATAGAAGAAGTAAACATCATATAATTAAAGGGATTAGATATGCTCCTGTTATTACTGAAAAATACTTAAAGAATAATAATTTTATAAAAGATATGGAGATTAAACTTGTATCTCCTGAGGTTATTGAATATCCGATAAAAATGTATATGTATACAGAAAGTGGAGATATAGAAAATACATACAACAAATGGCAAGAATATTTTGACTGCCGATTTGAGATAGATATGGCTTGGTATTTAAACACTTTTAGTGATAATAGTACAGCAGATAAACTTGTGCAAGAGACAAATAAATACCCTAAACAACAGCAAACCATGCTTAATGTGTTGGAACATTGGGTAAATATTCAGCATACGAACCAAATACCCGCTAATATACTTATAAGTCGAGCTAAAATATTGTATGCAAATATTGACTCGGCTGTATCAAGACTAAATAAACAATACAAACAAATAAATAATACCGACGAAAAATTGCTTACAAAGCATAAGGGAACAGGGTTTTACGAGATTTCATCTGTTTATATTGAGAATATACAAACTAACGGTTAGTTAGTAAGTTTAGATTGTTACATTGTTTTACAAAGAGCTGTCGTTAAGAATACGACAGCTCTTTAATTCTAACGAAACTAACCAGTTAAAACACAATAAAAATGTGCGTTTAGAAAGATGTTAATGAGAGTAGGAAATGGAGACCTACTCATGGCAAATAAGAATAAAGAACCAATTATTCCTGAATTTGCAACAGATACAAGCAGGACAGGAGACATAAAAACAAATAATTTTAACCTTAACAAAGGTAAAATCCCTTCTTTAAGCACTATAAAAAGTCAGATTAAACAAGCTGAAACATTGATAAACACTACAAATTCCGCACCTGTAATTGTAGAATTTGACAGACTTAAAATAGGTATAAATCTCATTGAACACGGTGGATATATTGGATTTGAAGATTGGGGATTAGAAGATGTTACAAACCCTGAACGACCGCCGTCATTTTTAGAAAGCATTAACAATATTCAAGAGCATACAAGAAATATTATCGAAGACGATAATGAATATGATGTATCTGACCTGTTTGATGACGAAGTTGAAGACTTTAACATTGAACCTGATGAAGTCGAAAAACTTACTGATACTGTGGAAATTAGCAATGGTACAGAAAACAGTAATACGGAGAATGACGAACCTGACATATTTACTGACCGAAGCATAAAAAGACGCATAAGATTTGATGATATTAAAGATATTGTAGGGCTTAACAATCTCTATATTTCAAAAGGATATGTGGTTTTTGATATAACAGGCAAGTTCATGGCTGATAATGGGGTACTTGGAAGCCTACACCGCAATAATATAAGAAACGCATTTTTAGAAATAAAAGAGCTTAACATTATTAGCTTTGATATAGATAGGTTATTAGAAGTTGCTCAAGTATTCCTCTGTGATGTGTGTGTTGACATTTCTTTAGACAGCAAAGCTCAGGTGTTAAGATATATTGACGGTATTAGTTCATTCTTTCCGTTAGCCTCAAACCGTTTCAGAATAACGAAATACGGCAGGCATGGACTTCAAATGATACCTAAATCAAGGTCTTTGCCCATATCGTTTATTATTTATTCCAAAGGGCAAGAGCTGAACTATAGCATACGTCGAAGTACAAGAGCAACGAGATATACTGATATTATAGGCAGAGACGGAAGGGAAAGAGCTGAAAAAACATTAAGACTCGAGTTAAAATTATACCGACTTAGTGCAATAAAAAATTTTCTTAACGTACAGAGTGTAGGTTTTGGTATTGTTAGACTCACGGATGTGCTTAATGCAAACGAACCTGTTATCTTACAGCAGATTGAATTGTTTTGTGGTAACCCTAAATTACTTTTAGACCGTGTATTATGGCTACATGATACCGTAACCGCACCTCAGAGAATGACTCTATCTGAGATTTTTATAGCTGAACGATTTATCGAGATATTAATAGAAAATAACTATGACTTAGATATTGCACGTGCTCATATACGTACCGAGTACGCAAATGCAAGCGACACGGAACTTGAATATTTCAATAGGTTGGCAAATCTTAAGAAGAATGTACTTAATTTTCTTGTATACTTTAAGCCTAAGTCAATAACAATTATGCTTGACGTAATACGTAGACTACAAGCCTACTACAACTTTTCTACGGGAGCTGTTGAATAATGGCTATAGGGGAGAAGAAAAAGTATAAGGTCATATTTGAGCCTAATCCTATGCCTGTAGACCAACTCATTGCGGATACTTTTATCACACAACTTATGGTTACGGTTGTTAGGGTTGGTTTAAGAATTAACCGTATTAGTACAAATGGTGATATAATAAGCAAGAGGAAGAAACATGGCACCCAAGAAGACTAAAGAAATTATTGTCGGTTATGCACGTAAGAGTAAAGAAGACAAAAATAAAAAGAATATCAGTATATCAGCACAACATGACGTTTGTAAAAAATATGCAGACGAGCGGAGCTGTGAGTTTGTGTTCTTTGCTGATGTGAATAAAAGTGGCGATAATACAGACCGTCCCGAATTCCAAAACATGCTAAAATTTGTGAAACAAAACAAAGAGAAAATACGTTGCATTGTTACCTATAAAATAGACAGACCAACAAGAAATATACAGGACTATTACTCAGTAATTTTACCGTTTCTGCAAAAGAATAATGTAACAATTGCCTCTATATCAGAAGGTTTTGAAGATATACTAAAACTGGAGCCTATGATACTTGCCGTATATCTTGGCATGGCTGCACAAGAGCTCAAAAATATTAAAACACGAGCTAAAAGCACTGCTGAATATAGGGCAAAAAATGGTTATGCGTTAGGTAAAGCTCCTGTTGGTTACATTAACCCCAAGAAAAAAGGAAGTGTTATTATTCCAGACGAGTGCAATAAACAACATATAAAACGTGCTTATGAATTGCGTGCAACGGGAATATTCTCATTAGAAAGTATAGGGAAAGAACTTGCAAAATATGGTTTTGTTGACAGTAAGGGAAATCCGTATGCTAAAAAACGTATAGAAGATATACTCAAAAATCCTATATATATGGGGAAAGTACTGTATGAAGGTGAGTTATACGACGGAAAACATGAACCTATTATATCTGAAGAACTGTTTTACAGAGTTCATTTAACATTCAGTGATACGGGGAACAGACGACCTAAGGGCGACGTTAAAACCTATACAGGCTTTATTAAGTGTGCTGAATGTGGTTGTGCATATACAGGACTTATTAAACATGGAGCTCATAAAAGCGGAAATTATACATATTACAGGTGTTCTAACTACAATAAAGTTCATAAAAAAGAACGTAACATAAGCGAGCATATTATTGATGAAGCTATGCAGGAAGTATTAGAGAGCTTTAATATATCAGACGAGCAGTTAAAACGTGTTAAAAAGTCAATATATGAAACCGTAATGGAATTGCAGGACTATGAGCATAAGTCTATGAAGAAACTTCAACAAGACTACGATAAACTCACTGATACAATTGCAAATGCTGTTAAAGAGAAACTTACAGGTGAATTAAATATTGACGACGATACATATAATGAGCTTATATCAAAGTGGCAAGCAGATAAACGTAATATAGGCATTCAGATTACTAATCTTAGCGAGTCAACAAAAGATACTATGACACGTATGAATATACTTGTGGACTTTGCAAGCCGTGTACCTGAATTATATCTGAAAGCGAAATTAGATGAAAAACGTATGATACTAACGACTATAGCTGAGAGTATCACTATAAATGCTGAAACTGAAACAATTACAGTAAGATTGAGACCCGTATTTGAACATTTAAGACTTGAAAAAGAGTCATTTAAGGCAGGTTTTAAAAAGTTAGATGGAACCCTGCAAAACCGTTCAGAGAGGGCGAAACAAGCACTTCAAAATATCCGTCCCGACATTAACGATTTAATTGACTATGGAACCCGTAAAAAGCTCTTAAATACTGAAATAGAGCCCATTTTTAAAGGCTCTAAAAAGTTAAATGTCGTAGGGGGGACTTGAACC
>CANQLJ010000047.1 GCA_947624685.1 Candidatus Gastranaerophilales bacterium
CCCCCCCTCTCTAATAGTTGTATTTTTTGGGTTATTCTTATTAAAGAAGGATTCATCCGGAGATATAAAATTGGCTTTTGCGCCTAGAGAGGCAATATATGTATAAAAAAGAATATGATTTAATTTGTTCACTTGGTGCAAATTGTTCCGCTGCGTCTCAATTGCGCTTTAGGAATTTAAGAGGTATATCACTGCCATTTGATTGGACATATTATGTAACCCAAGAATCTATATATAAATTGGCGGATGGTTTAAAAGATAATTTTTCAAATTTTTTAAAAAAAGAAAATTTAAGAAAACTTGAAGGCGATGAATATTCCAATGCCCATAATGACAGAGTGCAATTTGAAGATACTTATTCAAAAATTTATTTTTACAATCATTTCAATCTCAATAATCATGAAGAAAAAGAAATTAATATAGGGATAAAAAAATTCAAAAAAAGATGCAAGAGGTTTGATTATTTTTTATCAAATGCTAATAACGTTCTTTTGATTTTATCGGTTAAAGAAAGCCTCGGCATAGAATGTATTAAATATTTACAGGATAAATTAAAAGAAAAATATCCAAATACGGATGTAACAATAATTTATCAGATTTTTAATTCGGGTGAAGATTCTTTTGAAGATTTAGGAAATCTGAAAATATATAAACACAAACGAAGCGAAAATTTATACGACTATCAAAAATCAAACTATGAATGGCGGTTTTTGGATGATTTAAAATTGTCCAAAAAATATTATAAAATGGCAAAATCCGCTAATAACAAGGGTTTAGCTGCGATTATAAAGGCCTCCCCCCCCCCCTCTTAGCGGTAATAAAAAAGGGCTTGTGTTACAATTTTTTCCATACATTTCAACGATACTATATCTTAAATTGTATGTGCTTGGTTTCAGATTGCAGATTATAATGGGGAAATACAAATATGAATGAACCTTTAGTCTCTGTTATAATACCTGCATATAACCATGAAAAATTCGTCCAAGAAACAATATTATCCATAATCAATCAAACCTATCAAAATATTGAATTATTGATTCTTGATGACGGGTCAAAAGATTCAACTTGGCAAAAAATCCAACAAATGAAAGATGATTGCCTTAAACGTTTTGCCAATGTGAGCTTTGAAACTCAAAGTAACCACGGCACCTGTTACACGCTAAACAGACTTTTTTCCTATACTAAAGGTAAATATATTTATTTAATTGCTTCAGATGATATAGCAAAACCCGACGCCATTAAAAAAGAGGTTGAATTTCTTGAAAATAATCCCGACTATGCTCTTGTTGTGGGCGATAATGAATTTATTGACGATAAAAGTCAAAGATGCTTTTGGGACGAGAAAAGAAACATTTGCTATAATAAAAATGAAGCAAAATACCTTACATTTGCGCAATTTTTAAACATAAAAGGCACTTGTCCGGTTAAATTTGGTTCTTATATAAATTTGGTATTTATAAATCATGTTCCAAATGGTTATCTCATAAGAAAATCGATATTGGATATAATTGAACCGTTTAACTCCGAAGCGCCGCTTGAAGATTGGTTTTTGATGTTACAAATATCAAAATACGCTAAGATGAAATATTTAGATGAGATATTATTTTCCTATCGCTGGCATCAAAATAATACTATTAAAAATGATAAATTAATTAGCGAATATGCCGGAAAAACATTTGAATATGAACTAAATTTGCTCAAAAGAATTGATACAAATAAAGTTTTGCCCGAAGTTAAAAATGTGATTAAATATCATTGTGTCTTAACAAAAAGAGAAGGAATACCTTATATTTTTGAAATTCTGACATATAAAAATAAATCAAATAAATATAAGGAAATAAAACTTTTTAATATTTGTATAATTAAACTAAAACTTAAATAATTACGATATAATAAATATTGGTTTTAGAATTTATAAAATTTTTAAAGAAAGATTAATTTTAAATGAAAAGCGAAAAAGAAAAAATGCTCGAAGGAGTCTTATATGACGCTAATTATGATAAAGCACTAATTAAAGAGCGGGAACATTGCAAAATGCTCTGTTTTAAATATAACAATCTTGCGCCTAATGAAACGCAAAAAAGAAAAGAATTGATTAAAAAAATCGTCGGCAAAACGGGCAAAAATTTTTTAATCGAACAGCCATTTTTATGTGATTATGGCTATAACATAGAATTAGGAGAAAATTTTTATTCGAATCATAATTTAATAATTCTTGATTGTGCCAAAGTAACTTTCGGGGATAATGTTTTTGTTGCGCCAAATTGCGCTTTTTATACGGCAGGGCACCCTTTAGATTACGTTACAAGAAACAAAGGACTTGAATACGCAAAACCCATAACTGTCGGAAATAACGTTTGGATTGGGGGAAATGTCGTAGTTTTGCCCGGGGTAAATATAGGAAATAACGTTGTAATTGGGGCGGGAAGTGTTGTAAATAAAGATATTGCGGATAATTCTCTGGTTGTTGGAAATCCGGCAAGAAAAATAAAAGAATTATAAATAAAAAAATGTGCTATAATCTATAGTGAAATGATAACTTTTTGTATTGGAATTTTAATATTAGTATTAGGGTATATTTTTTATTCAAGATACGCTCAATCTCAATTTGGGGCGGATGAAAACCGCACGACTCCCGCTCTTGAAATTAATGACGGAGTGGATTTTGTGGCACTATCAAAAAATAAAAATATGCTCATACATCTTTTAAATATCGCAGGGCTTGGGCCAATATTAGGTGCAATTCAAGGGATATTGTTTGGGCCCGTTGCTTTTATATTAATCCCCTTGGGCTGCATTTTTATGGGCGGGGTGCATGATTATTTTAGCGCAATGTTATCCGTTCGAAATAAAGGTGCTCAGATAACGGAGCTTATAAAACAATATTTAGGCAGACATTCATATATCTTTTTTATGGTGGTAGTCTCTATAATGCTTCTTTTGTTGGCGTCTGTTTTTGTATATAGCGCAGGGGACTTGATTGCCCAAAGATTTTTTAACCAGAGCGATTTTTCGCTTCATAACCCTGTTATTTTAACCATATATTTTGCAATCGCTCTATACTATATTTTAGCGACATTATTTCCGATAGATAAAATAATAGGGCGGTTTTATCCTTTTTTTGGGTTTTTGTTGCTCTTTGGAACACTGCTTGTATTAATCGGGTTTTTTGTAAATGGGATACATTTAGATAACATTGATTTTTCAAATATTAATCAACATCCAAAAAATCTTCCCATTATTCCGATGTTTTTTATGACAGTGAGTTGCGGCTTATTGTCGGGCTTTCATTCCACCCAATCAACAATAATATCAAGAACACTGAAAAACGAAAAAGAAGGAAGGCAGATTTTCTATGGCATGATGGTCGCAGAATCTTTTATCGCAATGGTTTGGGCGGCGGCAGCGTATCATGTATATTCTCTCAATATGGTTCAAGAATCCCTAAAAGGTAGTGCAAATGTCATAAATAACATCGCCGATGTTTTTGTATTTCCTTCTCTTGCTTTTATTGTTACAATTGCCGTTGTAATTCTGCCCATAACATCCGGTGACACCGCCCTAAGAGGGCTTAGGATGATAATCGCTGAAGCAATTAAATTAAATCAAAACAAAATTAAAAACAGATTAATAATAATTTTTCCTATTGCTCTTATCATCATTTTAACAATCTATTGGGCAAAATCGAACGCGGGAAGCTTCAGTGTTGTTTGGAGATATTTTAATTTTGTAAATCAATTAATTGTGATACCCACATTTTTATATGCTACATTATATCTGATTCAAAACAAGAAAAATTATCTAATGGCTTTAATTCCTGCCGTATTTTATATTTTTATAACTTCATTTTTCATTTTAAATTGTGACATAGGGTTTAATTTAAGCTATAGAATATCGTTTGTAATAGCCATATTAATATGCGTAATTACAATTAAAAGATTTTCTAAAAAACTGTAATAAATTTATAGCTGTTTGGTATTATGGTTGCTTTATAGTTGTTCGGCTCTTGGAATCATAACGGGTTCTTTTGTCGGGTGGCAATAGTGGCAAAATTCGCTATATGGCTTTGCGTAGAACTGAATTATTTTATCCGCAATTTTTCTTGGGGATTTTTCTTTTCTTATATCTACAATTTCACCTTTGATGCCGTCTGATAAGTCAAAATTTCTTGAAATATAAACAGATAATGTACATTGGGTAATAATACCGTCACAAATCATATTGCAATATTGTCCCCAGCATTTATCAAATTGGCATCTTAAAGTTTCTTTATCTTGAGTGTCTTTATATAACTTAGGCATTTCAAAAAATATCGGATTATCCGATTCGGTTGTGATGAATGTGATATTGTTATCTTTTAATAATTTTTTAAATTCGTCAAATTTAATTGTGACATTTTCTCTCAAGCCCGTAACTTTTCGATAATCAGACAGTTGCAGGCAGAATTTTTTATTTTTCATTGTTTTAATTAGTTCACTTGATGGCAGAATTGTTCCGTTTGTTGCAATAAAAACATGGTGCAGCTTTCTTTTTGAAAGTGCGTATTTAAGCATTTTATTAAGGTCTTTTGTTAATAATACTTCTCCTCCGACAAGGCCAAAGTAATCAACATAATCAATTGATTTTAGTAATTTATCAAGGTCTGATTTGAATTGTTCAAAAGTGGTGTAATTAAGATGCGTTTTTTCGGTGAAATAGGGAATAAATGTGTTACATTGTTTGCAGTTCATTGTACATTTTGTCGTAACTATATATTGTAGGCATGGCATAATTGCTTTTCTTGTGAGCAAAAATCTTGTTTTCATAACTTTATAATACAAGCGCTCGGGTGTGAAATTATTTAAAAATTCAACCATTTTTTTCTTGAATGGAAAAGCGACTGCGCAGCCTTGTCCTGCCGTAAAATTTTTGTATATCAGTTTTAAATTGTTTTTCTTATAATTTCTAAAATCTTTTTTATCCATGCTTTTCCTTTTCCCCATAATCTTGCCATTAATGGCTTTGATTTCTAACTTCTTTATAATCTATCTAATTATATCGTTAGATTATATTATTATAAAATTAGATTGTCAAGAAATTATCATTCTATAATCATCAAATGAAGCAGGAGTATATTTTAGATAAGACTAATGTCAGAAAGCTTGTGAAGTTTTTGACCGTTTTTGAAGGCAAGACTTTGACGCGTTTAAAAGTTGACATAAATCATAAATTTAACAAAACCGATTCTCTTGAAAATCTCACAAATAAGTTGAGAAACGGGACGATAAAAGTGTCTGAATTAATTGAAGTCTTTGATGTTTTAGGCTATAACCTTTTTGTAAGAAAAAAATGAGCGCGTATTTAGTTTGTGCTCCTATCCCTTTTTTTCTTTTTATTATTTTTATAATTTGTAAATTAATGTTACAAATTAATCCCATAGCTAAAGTTTAAAATGAAATTTTACGTAAATAGTTCTATGCGTATGGAATAGATTTTTATGTCTAATAATATTAACCCCAATAAATTTAATATGTTAGCAAAAACTGCCAAATTAAATAACGATATGGCAGGAATTAACGATATTTCAAATTTATCTTCAAATGAACCGATAATTGAAACAAATAAGATTAATGACGATATAACGCCCGATATAAAAATCGATTCAAAAGACACCATAAATTACCCCAACATAAGCAATAACAACAATTATGATGTTTTAGATAATTTAAACGACGAACAAAAACAGGCCATTTTTGTTGTTTTAAAAAACCAAACAGAAGACCTGGAAAATAATTTTAATAACCAAAAAGAACACAACGGTAAAATTGCGCAGATTTGGGACGTTTTAAAAAATATTTTGGGTTTAAAATCTTCTTCAAACAAGGTTCAAGAACAAATCGATTATATAAAAACGCAATTTGAGCTATATCAAAATAATCAAACCGATTTAAAAACACTGTTTAATTTAGTCACAAATAGCGATTTTACAATCGAAAACATAAATAATCTTTTAGAACAATCAAATAAATCCGCTCTAAAGTCGGATTCGCTTGCGTCTAAAAGCGTCTATAATTATATTGAAGGCCAAAAAATGGCTGTAGATACGGTAGCTGATATTGTATCGGGCGTTGCCGCCGTGGGAAGCGTTGCCCTTGGAAGCGCTCTTGGAATCTGCGCGGCTCCTTTTACCGTAGGAGCAAGTCTCGGGCTTGTTATAGCCGGGTTTTTAACGGCAGGAGCGACGGGAGGCATTTTAAAAACAGGTTTAAAAGCGCTTGAAGCAAAAAGCGGCCAACGCGACTATTCGTCAAAAAATCTTTTATATGATTCTATAACAGGCGTTGCAAATGGAGCAATGGGCATATTTTCAAATGGTTTAGCAGGTTCAATCGGAAAAACCGTGATGAAATCAGCCGGTCTTGAGGCTCTTGAAACAACTGTTGTTAAATCCGCTGCACTTGGCGGTTCAAGTGCAATAATTGAAGAAACTGGAGAAATAATTGCCTTAACAACTGCTCAAAAAGCGATTAAAACAGCAGCCACTGCGCTTGAATTAACGACAGATGGGGCACTAAGCGGCATGATGGACGCTCTTTCAAGAGATGTTGGCGAAAATTTAACAAACGAAAAAGATGAAGAAGATAAAGAAATTTTAAAAATTCTATCGGACACCATAAATGGTACAATAGGTGGCGCCATAGGTGGCGTGGTAATTGGGGGAGCAATGAATATAGCTTCCAAAGCAGGGTCAAAATTGGGCGATAAAATTGCTTTGACAAAAATTGCGAATGACATTGATGATGCCCTAAATAATGTAAAAAATAGTTTAAATTCGGCGATAAACGATAAAATTGATGACATTTCGCTAAAAAATTCCGGATTTAAAACTCTAAAAGAAGGGTTTGAAAATTTTTCAGATAATATCAACGATAAATTCATTAAATCGAGCTTAAAACAATCTCTCACAATTGAAGATGATGTTTATAAAGTTAGTGTCTCAAATTACACTGTTTTATTATCAAAAAACGAATTGACGCCAAATATTCTTGAAGCAATTGAAAACGGGGATAATACGCTGATTTATAACTATGCAAAAAATGTTTTATCGGGGGCAATTAAGACTTCGGTTTTAAAAAATTTAAACTATGATGATGAAATTAAAGAACGACTGACGCAAGAATTTTTATATCTTGATGAAAAAAGATTTGATGATATTTCAAAATTGCTCCAAGAAGAAAATATTGAAAAATGGCTTAACGAAGGAAAAATAGCCTGGGAAGATGTTGCTTACAGATGGAGCGAATTGCCAAATGATAAAATATCGCAATTAAAAAAATTGTCTAAAAACAATGATTTTTCTGATAGTGATTATCTTAAAATAATGCTTAGCGAAAATGAATTAGAAAATGTTGATAAATTATTAAAAAATGAAAATTTATCCAAACTCTATAGCGAAGGGTTTATTGATAAAAATGACTTAATGACTTATGCTTCCCTTTTAGACAATGAACAATTAAATAATTTAGAAAATTTTATTAACAGCGAAAAAATTATTGGTTTAATAAATAATAACAAATTAACAAAATATCGCCTAAGCCAAATTGTAAGCGATATGGATTCAATTGATCAACAAAATATTTTAACATTATTGGACGATAAAACCCTAAATGAGCTGATAAATGATAATAAAATAAAAATAGAAGATTTATGTTTGAGCGTAAAAAACAGTGAAGAAAATTTTGAAAAATTAATTGAAAAATTAAATAACGCTAATGTATCTGATTTGTTAAAAAATGAAAAAATAAATCTATATCAATTAACAAGATGGGCAAATAATATCGAAGATAATAATCTTGAACTATTTTTTGAAGCGCTGAATAACGAAGCTATTGATGAGCTGATTGAAAAAGAGAAACTTTCATCTTTCAAACTTGAAACATTTGCAAAAGAATTGTCTGATGAAGATTTTAAAAAAGCACTGACATTATTCAAAGAAGAAAAAATCTTATCCGTATTTAAGCTCTCTGATATAGAAAAAATTGCCAAAAGTTTATCAAATGAACAAATTGAAACGCTAAAAAATGCGTTTTTAAAGGCTGATTATAATAATATTGATAAGCGAGAAATAAATAAATGGCTTAATAGAACAATAAAAAAATCATAGAAACTATTTTAAAAAAATGATGTTATAATTTTTCTATGAATAAAATTAAAGAAATGTTTAGGGGGTTTAAATATAGAAATTTCAGGCTCTTTTTCCCGGGGCTTGCCGTATCACAAATAGGCATTTGGATACAAAACATTGCAATAAGTTATCTTGTTTATGATATTACAAAATCTCCTTTTGCAATGGGCGTAATAATGTTTTTTAGCGCCATTCCTTTGTTTTTATTAACCCCTTTTTCCGGTGTCATCGCGGATAAATTTAACAGACATAAACTTTTGTTGATGGTTCAGATTTTATATACCATCCAAGCGCTTTTAATCACATTGATTACTTATTTTGGATTGATAAGAATATGGAATATTGCACTATTAGGGATGTTTTTAAATTGCATTGCAGCACTTGATGCGCCTTTAAGACAATCGACATTTGTTTATCTTGTTGATGATAAAAAAGATTTAGGAAACGCTATTTCACTCAATTCCTCTTGTTTTAATTTAGCAAGGCTCCTAGGCCCCGCTTTGGGCGGTCTGATAATAGCATATAAAAGTGTTTCAATGTGCTTTTTTGTTAATTTTATTTTTTTAATACCCATTATAATGCTTGTTAAAATGATGGATATAAAAGATGTTAAATCTCAAAGAATTAAACAAGAGACGATATTTGAAGGATTGAAAGAGGGCTTTTTATATTGTATCCACACCCCTCAAATAATGACATTATATATCTATCTTGCGCTTTTTTGCTTTTTGATTATGATTTATCCTATGCTTATGCCTATTTATACGGCCGATGTTTTAAAAGAAAAAGCCGATGTTCTTGGTTTTATCCTTGGTGCGACGGGTGTCGGGTCATTATTATCCTCGCTTCTGCTTGCAATTAAAACAACTCCAAGAGGGTTAAGAAAAATTATGTTTTTTGGGATGAGCCTTGCTTCAATTTGTTTTATATTGATTGGACTATCAAAATCACATCCGCATTCGCACTATTTAGCGATATTTTTGATGTTTGGAGCGGGTTTTGGCCTCACGACATTTTTAACTCCCGAGAATATGCTTTTGCAATCCGTCATTGAAAACGATAAAAGAGGAAGGGTCATGAGCTTCAATTCCTTGTGCTTTTTGGGGCCGACATCAATCAGCAGCCTTTTTGCAGGGACTCTTGCGCAATTGTGGGGAATATCAAATACATTTATTATTTTAGGCACAATGATGCTTCTTTTTGGGATAATATTAAGCTATCGATTATCAAAATTTAAGTTTTAAAAAATATCAAAAGACTTTTTAATGAAAAAATAAAATAAAAAAAGGGCAAAAATTTGCCCATTGAATGTTTGGAATTAAGAATAGCTGGAAGTATGAAAAAGATTAATTATATTTAATCTTTTTAGTTATTTATTTTCAACTGCCCGGATGTATAAATTTAATCCCTTGTCGAACTAGTATCCCTAAACTAATACCAAAGAATTAGAAAAATGATTAAAAAATATAAATTTTTTTAAAATCACGTTACAATTTTTAATAAAATATGCTATAATATCTTCGTAGCGTGGAATATATCAAAATGTAATATAAGGATATATAAAAGAAAGTAAAAGGATTTAAAATATGTCATTTTCTGTTTCAGGATTAGGTTCGGGCCTAGATATTGATAGTATTGTTTCTCAGCTTGTCGCTGTTAAACAAAGTTCGCTGTTATCTCCGCTTCAGACGAAATTAAATTCGCTCAATACTAAAAATGACGCTGTATCGTCACTGAAGACAAAATATAGCGCCCTTCAATCCGCTCTGCAAACTTTTACAAGAAGCATTTATAATTCTTCAAATGACATGTGGTCAAAATCCTTGGTAACTTCATCAAACGAAGCTTATGCGACAGCAAGCGCTACAGGTACAGTTAGCGCAAGCAATATTGAACTTATTGTCGATCAAATAGCTACGGCAACTACTGCCACAAGCACATCCGGCATCGGAAACATCGATAAAGAAACATTTTTAAACACAAAATTTTCCGACATTGCTAATTCTCAAGGAAAAGAAGGCACATTTTCAATGTTTCTTGACGGTAAACAATACCAAATAGAAATAGATGAAAATGACACATTAAATGACATCATCGGAAAAATCTCCGAAGCAAGCGAAGGCAAAATAGTGGCTGACATCGATGAATCCGGCATTTTTTCAATCACCGCTCAAGATGAAAGCTCAACATTAAAATTAGGTTCAAACGGCGACACATCAAACTTTGAATCGATTTTAAAATTATATAAAGAAAACGGAACCCACGGTTTTTCAAGTGAATATGCTATTTCAAACGTAAAAACCGACGAAAATATCTTTGATAGCGAAAAATCGGGTATCATTGGCCTTAGATTCTTTGATGAAGAAGGAAATGATGCCGAAAGCGGTACAATCACAATTAACGGCGTTGATATTAAAGTAGATAAAGATATGTCGTTAAATGACCTCATAAGCAAAATCAACAACACAAAAGACGTTAACGTCAAAGCTTCTTATGATAGTTTAACAAATAAAATCACCCTAACCTCAACTCAAACAGGCGAAAATAACATCGCTTTGGCTGAAGAAGGGACTAATTTATTAAACGTCTTACACCTCACCGAAGGCGACGGCAAAGACGAAAAAATTGCGTCAGGAAGCCAAGTATTGGGCCAAAATGCAATTGTTACAATTAACGGAAACAGAATTGTAAGCGCATCTAATACCATAACAGGCGAATCTTCCGGTATCAAAAACCTTTCCATCACCGTTAAACAGCCAACCGATAAAGATGCTTCCAAAGAAAACGCCGTAACAAAAATTGATTTATCAATTGAAAAAGATAATAGTGATGTCGTTGATGCCGTTGAAAAATTTGTTAAAGCCTATAATGACGTTGTAACATCTACCAAAAATGCAACCGCATCGGGCGGTTCAATCGGCTATGATTCATCGCTGAATTCTATTTTAACAAGCATTCGATCCGTCACTTCAAATGTCTTTAATACAGATGGCACATTCAATATGCTTAATCAAATAGGTATTTCTACCACAAAAGATAACACCACGGAATTGACTTTTGATAAAGAAAAATTCGAAGAAGCATTAAGCAAAGACCCCGAAGGCGTAAAATTAATGCTTTCTGATGGTGCAACAAATAAAAGCGATACCGGTTTATTCGATAATTTATTAAACAGAGTAAATAACATCTTAGACCTTGAAAACGGCTATTTTGCAATAAGAAGCGAATCCTTTGACAGTCAGGTCAAAAGCCTAAATACCAGAATCTCAAGAGCAAACGACCAATTGCTTAAATATCAGGAAAGATTGACAAAGCAATTTAACAGAATGGATTCTTTGATTGCAAGTTTAAACAGCCAATTGAGCACTTTCAGTTCATACTTAGGCTAAGTTTTGTTTGTTATATCTTTAAAACTAAAACCCTAGTTCTTTCCCGCCAATTGACCGCAAGCAGCGTCAATATCCGCTCCTCGCTCGAGCCTTATTGTGACTTTTTTGCCCGCGGATTCTAAGATATATTTAAACCTCATCATATCTTTTTTATCGGGCTTTTTAAAGTCAAATTCGTCATTTACGCTATTATAAGGGATTAAATTAATATTACATTTTATTCCGTCTAAATACTTGATGAGCTCCAGCGCCGCTTCTTTAGAGTCATTTAAGCCGCCGATTAAAATATATTCTATTGTGATTCTGTCTTTTGTTTTTCTGTTATATTCAATGAGCGCCGCTTTTAGCTCCTCTAAATCAAACTTTCTTTCAATTGGCATAATTTCTTTTCTTTGGTTATGGTTTGAAAAATGAAGCGATATGGCAAGTGTTGCTACAAGCTCATTATTGGCCAATTCATAGATTTTATCGACTATTCCGCAAGTGGAGATTGTTATTCTTCGAATCGAAATTTGTAGGTTTTGGTTGATTATTTTTAGCGCCCCAAGGACATTTTCATAGTTATCCAAGGGTTCACCCTGTCCCATAAAAACAACATTTGTGATTTTTAAATCCGTATCATTTTGTGCTAAAAGTATTTGAGAAGCAATTTCATAGCTTTCAAGATTTCTTTTAAAGCCGTTTTTGCCCGTTGCACAAAACTTACAGCCCATTTTACAGCCGACTTGGCTTGAAACGCACATCGAGAGGTTAGCTCTATTATCAAACCTCATCAAAACCGCCTCGGCACAAAGGCCGTCATGGTATTCAATTAAATATTTAATTGTGCCGTCAGAGGATATTTGCCTTTTTTTGATTTTGCAATCCAATATTTGGCAATTTTCGCTTAAATATTCTCTCAATTCCTTTTTGACATCTGTCATGTCCGAAAAGTTTTTTGCGTTTTTTGCCCAAATCCAGCTGAAGACTTGATTGGCGCGAAATTTCTTTTCGCCCAAGCTCTCAAAATATTCGCATAATTTTTCGTATGTATATTTTGCTAAAACTACTTTTTCCATGTTAAAAATTGTAACATAAAAATCTTTTGTGTAAAATGTGGTTATAAAGCCCCTTTGACGGGGCATTATACTAAAATAAGGATATAAAAACCTAAAAAATAAGGATATTTTTTATGTTTACAAATGGTGCGTCTGATTCTAATTCGTTTGGATTTAGTGATTTTAATAATAACTTGACCGGCGGCTTTGGTTTGAATAATGGTTTAAATAATGGCCTTAGCGGGGGTCTAAATAATGGCCTTAACGGCGGCCTAAATAATGGTTTAAACAAGGACGCACATTCTTATAAAAGTCCGTTTCTTGATTTTTCAAAAAAAATTCAAACTCCCAAAATAAAATCCAATTCACCCCTTTCTTCAACTTCCTCGGGCGCATTGAGCGAAGTCTATGCCCAAAAATGGGAGCCCACCTATCAAAAAGAGATGGATTTGGATGACGACGGCAAAATCACATTTGAAGAATTTCAGCAATATTGCGAAGATAACAACATTAGCGACTCGCAAAAAGCCGGTATGCTTGAAAATTGGCAAAAATGGCAAATGATAAAACATAGCCAAAACTACGCTACAAAAGGCGATCTTCGCTATAAAAAAGAAATGGATGAAAATCAAGATGACCGTGTGTCGTATGATGAATATTCCAAATATGTCGAACAAAAACAGCAAGAAGAAAAAGAAGCAAGGGAAGCAAAAGAGCTCCGCCAAAAAGAACTTGAAGAAAAAAGAAAAGGAACCCTCGAAAAATTAAACCAAAATATCGATAAATTAAATAACTTTGATGCCCAAAACGATGCTCAAAATGACGCCCAAAACGATACTCAATCATCTCAAAATGACCTTCAAAATAAAAATACAAAAGATATTGAACAAACTACCGGCGCTAAAACTTCCGATACTAATAACATTGACGTTAATATCGATTTTGAGCATGCTCTAAACAGTTACAAAAAAGTTCAAGATACTTCGGCTATCCAAGATGAAAGCAAGATTCAACTTGATATATAGTTTGATTTTAAACCGCTGGACAAAATATAAAAGTTATTGTAGAATAAATTTGTTAAATTTTACGGAAGTTCAAATATAAAATATCAAAATACTAACATGAATTATTTGCTTTAAATCTTAAAATCTTAAGTTTTAAAGTTTGAGTTTTTTTAATATTTAATTTTTGAATGAAACTTATCTAAATTTCTAAAAATTAAAATAGAGGAAATCAAAATGCAAAATAACATGAATAAAAGCGCTTTGCGCTCTATCAACCTGCGCCCTTATGCCCGTAAAAAATCTAAAACCTTTGGCTCAAGCGGCGCTTTTAATAATTTTACTTCAAGTTGCCCCTTACCCAACGAACTACCCAACGAACTACCCAACGAGCTGCTAAATGGACTGCCAAATGAAAGTGATGGTAGCAATCCCCCCGGCAATCCAATATTTCAAATTCAAAACAAAACCCCTCTTCAAATGGCCCAAATCCTCTCTGCTGCTTTCTCTTTGGTAGAATTATTGGTAAGTTTAATCGTCATATCCTGCATAGCTTCGGCCTTCGCGCCTGTTATAACAAAAAAAGTTAAATCAAGCGGAACGACCATAGGCGGTGGCGGGTCGATGTCTATCGA
>CANQLJ010000048.1 GCA_947624685.1 Candidatus Gastranaerophilales bacterium
CCCAAGCCGGGACTTTCTTTCTTTTTGGTTCACTTTTCTTTCTTTGTATTTCGGCGCTTGAGAGACAAAGAAAGAAAAGTGAACGTCCGAAAATATGAGGATTACATACTTTAAAGATTGCAGGTCGGGGCCCGCAATGACGGGTGGATTTTTATAAATTATTATACATGGCATAGTCAGACCATGAAACGCTTCATACGAACAGAAAGTTACGCTTACACGCTAAATTCTCACCAGTTCAGCATGACAGTGTAGTTAGAAGTAATAATTCGATACCCGGCCAGATTGCGCTTTGGAGCCCGCAATGACGGGGGCATGGTGGCTTTATTCCTGTATCGTCAGCGCTCACGAAGGGCAATCGAGGATAGAATCCCATGGCTATCCCTCGACCTTCCCTCATCCATCACCCCTCACCCCTCGACCTTCCCTCATCCCTCATTCCTCATCCCTCGTCCATATTTCAAAATAAATTCACCATAACTAAACAAAAAATAAAAAAGCCCTTTTGAATTAATGACTTTCAAAAGGGCTTTTAATCAAAATTTAATTAACTATTGAGCAATGATTTTATTTACTGCTTTTGTTAATCTTGATTTTTTTCTGGCAGCGGTATTTTTATGTAAAATACCTTTTGATACTGCTTTATCGCACAATTGATAAACTTTTGATAAAAGTGAATTTAATTCATTTCTATCTTCGCTATTTGCGCAATTTAATACTTTTTTAACAGCGGTTTTGATTGTTGTTTTAAAAGCAACATTGCGCTCAGTGTTTCTTTGAGCGATAAGAACTCTTTTCTTTGCAGATTTAATATTTGCCATTTTTCCTGTTTCCTTTCACAAAAATAACTGCTAATAATTATCTTTGGAGGGTTTGGTGAGTCAAATATATAATACTTCAAAAGATTTTTTTTTGCTACAAAAATTTATTTCAAAAATTATTCTAAACCGATGTAATTTTTAAGGCTCAAAGAAAGATTCTTGTTTCTGCACATTTTCTTTAATTTTGCTATCGCTCTTGTTTCAATTTGTCTGATTCTTTCCCTCGAAACGCCATAGCGAGAACCTATCTCGTCTAACGTTTTCTTTTGACCGTTGTTATCAAGCCCATAGCGCATAATTAAAACGTCTTTTTCCTTCGGATTCAATTGATTGAGCATTCTTTGAACATCTTCCAATAAATTTTCCTGCGTGACTTTAGTGTCGGGTGTAAGATGCGTTTCATCCACAATAAAATCCGCAATTTTAGATGTATCGTCTTTTTGATTAGCCGGTGTTTCAATTGAAATTGTACTTTGAGAGCTTTTCATCAGTGCCACAAGCTTATTTACAGGCATATCGACGCGAGAAGCTATTTCTTCTTTTGTGGGGACTCTGTTTAATTCTGTCGATAGTTCAATTGTCGCTCTTTTAATTTTGCTCAATGTTTCAATCATATGAACAGGTAACCTAATCATCCTTGATTTATCGGCAATTCCTCTTGTTATTGCCTGTTGAATCCACCATGTTGCATAAGTTGAAAATTTATATCCTTTTGAATAATCGAATTTTTCCGCAGCCTTCATAAGCCCCAAGTTGCCTTCTTGGATTAAATCCAAAAAGGATAACCCCCTTCCTATGTATTTTTTGGCAATTGAAACAACAAGCCTTAAATTTGCGTTAATTAAGATTTCTCTTGCTTTTTGGGAATGGTTTTCTTTTATTTGCCTTGCGACTTCAAGCTCGTCTTCAAAGCTCAAAAGAGGGATTTTTCCGATTTGTTGAAGATAGATTTTGACCGAATCGTCCGCAACGATTGATTTATAGTCCTCTTGATTTTTGTTTTGATTATCCTCATCCTCGTCAATATTATCTAAATCATTATCTATCTCAAGAAGCGTTTGCTCGTCCAAATCGTCATAAAGATAGTCATTTTGAAGATTTTTTTCTTGCGTTTTTTCTTTCATTTTTGCTCCAAGAATTATAGCTATTATACTTTATTTTTAGAAATTCTAAAAGAGCCTTTATTTTTTATTTTATTTTATTTTATTTGTTTTTATTTTTTAGCGCTATTTGTCTTTTTGCTTCATAAATAATGACAGCGGCGGCAGCTGAAACGTTTAAAGACTCAAAATCACTTTCCAGCTTGACTGTAAAATCTGCCTTATTTAGAATTGTTTTTGAAATCCCCGACCCTTCCGATCCCATAACGAGAGCAAAATTCATATCGGTATAATCAATTTCATAATAATTTTGCTTCGCTTTCATATCCGTTGCAATTAGCCAGTAGTTTTGTTTTTTTAATAAATCAATACTCGATAAAAGGCTAGTTGTTTTTATTATCGGAATGTGATTTATGGCACCCGAGGATATTTTTTCAACCGTTGCATTAATTGGGCATGCCCTGTGATTTGATATGATGATTCCGTCAAACCCCCCTGCGGCTGCGGTTCTAATGATTGCACCAAAGTTATGAGGGTCATTTATGCCGTCTAATATAATTAATTTTTTAAAATCGTCTTGTTTTGAATTATTTAAAAAATCATCAAGTTCAACGTATTCGACGCTTGAAACGGAAGCAACGACGCCTTGGAAATTGACATTTTCATCAAACATGTTTGAAAATTTTTGTAAATTGATATTTTGTACTATAATTTTATGATTTTTTGCAAGTTCGACTATTTTTTTCATACGATTGTCGTAGGAAAAACCCTTTTGAATGTAAATTTTATTTACTCTTTTTGGATTATTTGTTAATATTTCATAAATTGGGTTTTTCCCGTAGATATAGCCGTTTGAGGGGTTTTCATTCATTTTTTCACATCCTTCATTTGTATATAATTGTTAAGTTTTTGCTGTACTTTATTTCATTATTGTATTATAAAATAAGAGTGGTAATTAAATTAGTATAGAATTTTATAGAGATGTTAAATTTTTTATCTTCAAGTAACCAAAAACAAGTTGTCGGAATTGCGCTGACTCCGGGCATAGGTCTCGAAGTTGCGGTTTTGGATGCATCGAAAAAAACGGTAGTCAACTACGGGCAAAAAAAAGTTGAATATAACTTTTCAACAAGGGAAATTCAAAATTACGACCATTTCAAAAGTGCCCTAAGAGAGCTTATGGCGGAGATGAAAATTGCGCCAAAGACCCAGGCATATATGGTTTTACCGAATGTTTATTTTGATTTTACGGAATTGCCTCCGACCGTAAGCGACATTGAAATTAAGACAGTGCTTTTGTCTCAGGCGGAAGAATTTTATCTTTTCAAAAAAGAGGAGCCTGTTTCGGGATGGTGTGAAGTCGTTAATTTGAATTCCACCCATCAAAAAAGAATTGCATTTTCATCTTTCCAAAAAACGGTTGTAGATGAAATTAAAGATACATTTTTAGAAGTCGGCTTACAGCTTGTGGGTCTTGAAAGCGCATACGGTGCGACATTGAGAGGTCTGCACGTGGCGGGCCTTTTGGATGATATTTTTGCAAGTAATTCATCATGGACTGCCATGATAATTAATACAAACAGCTTTACGTTGTTTAATTTGGACGGAAAGAATCTGATTGATTATAATGAAGTCCCACTTGCAATTAAGTCATTCTCTCAAGAAGAAGCATATCAAGCAATTGTATCAAGCGCCGCAAAATTATTAAGCGGTCATGCTTCATCTCACCTTTTCATTGTGAGCCAAACGGACGATATAAGCGCAAATGCGCTTAAGAGATTGATTCAATTTGATTATGATATTACGGCAATTGAATCCAATAAATTTGCAAAAGAATCGCTTTTGCCCGTCAGCCAAGCTTCCGACTTTAATGAAGCAAATTCGCTGACCCCGGCGGTTTTAGGCGCAGCTGTTTCAAAATCGGATTTCCATTTGGTCTTTAACGTCCTGTCGGACGATCCGAGCCTTAAACAAGAAGTTTATTTTACAACCATGGTGGGCGGAAAGCTCGTTGAAGTGACGTCAGATGTCATGAACAAATTCCTTGTTGCCTTGGGCGGCGCACTCGCGGTTGTGTTATTGATACCTTTTGTTTTGCAAACTGTTTTTGTACAAAATCTCGAAAGCCAAATCGGTTCATTGAACAATGAAATAGGCAATTTAGATACACAAATTGCCGCATTTGAAAAAGTAGAAGCTCCAAAAGAAGAAATAGATATGACATCTATTATCGATTCCGTTGCAAACCAAAATGTGACGGCGATAAGCTTCTATGATTCAATTGCAACCGACATTCCGAAAAATGTTTGGTTGACAAGATACTACAACCTTGGCGGAACATCTGTTTCAATCAAAGGGGTTGCTGAAAATATCGTCGATATTTACGAATATTATAAATATTTAAGAGCTGTTTCTCCGCAAGCAAACATTGTTTTAAAACAATTGGAAGTTGTGACTTCTCCCGACGGTTCAAAATCCGAAGACCAAGGAGGAATCATAGGCGGACTTGAAATAGACAGCGACTTTGACAGATTATACAGTTTTGAAATTTCAAATGTTGATATTAAAACGGAAGATTTAGATAAAAAATATGCTCCCGGAAATGAAAACAATATCTTGAATTCAGCTCCCGCCGTTGGCACTGAAAAAGTTGAAATTGAAAGCACCGAAAACTTGGCACCTGTAAAATAGGAACAAAAAAATGAATGAAAAATTTTTAAAAGACTATATTGTATACATCGTTGTAATTTTGGCAGTCGTAATCGGGCTCGGGTATTTGAATTTTAATACATTCAGCACGAAATTACAGCCTGCTATGAACCAGCTTGAACAAAAGAAACAAGACAAATCCACAAAGGAAATGAAGCTTGATAATTTGAAAAAAGCTGCTCAAGCGCAAAGGGCGAAACAAGACGACGATGCACCTAAAACAGGCAGCGGTAAGACAATTTATGAAGTATTAGGCGATCAATTCAGTCCCGAAGCTTCTTTTGGTGTTTTGTTTGAAAACATTTTAGCTAATATCACAAACAGCGGTGTCAAAATCCGCTCGATTGACTACAACTATAAGCCCGATTCCGACCCGATTTTGACAACCAATGCGGCAGGGTATAACGCTTGTGAAATTTCATTTACAACCGTTGGCAGCTATAAACAGCTTCAAAATTTCTTTAAAAATATTGCGAAAGAAAATTATTTAACAAATATTTATGAAGTTTATATTGAACCTTATGACAGAGATAAAACAATTCTCATCGCTAAATTCAAAATCAGACTGTATACAAAAACTTTAAACAGCTAGATTTCAAGGGTTCAAAAAAAATTTTCAGCTGCATTGTATAAATGAATTTTTTTAAATTTCTTGCATGTAGTTTATTTTGCATGTAGAATAAATTTATTAAGAATGGAGCAAATCTAAATGAAAAAATTACTATCCGGCATCATTGCCCTACTTGCATTCACGCTTTTCTCAGGCTGCGCTTGCTTGGCGGATTATGTCCTTGAACAAGGGCCGCAAAGTTATCCCGATTTGCCTCAAAGTCACTGGGCATATGAAGCAGTTACTTTTTTGACTGATAAAAAGGTTGTCGTAGGTTACCCCGACGGCTATTACAGACCCGACCAAAAGGTCACCAGGGGTGAATTTTCGACCATGGTCATTAAAGCCTTAGGCTTGTATGAAAAAGAAGTACCTTCATTGTTTGATTATAAAGACATTAATAATCATTGGGCAAAAAGAAATATCGAAGTCGCATCATATTATGGACTTATGAAGGGCGACCCCAACGGCAATTTCCGTCCGAATGATTATGTAACAAGATTGGAAGCGTTGAGTGTAATGTTAAATGCTTTGTCTCCTCAAAATATGGACACAGACCAAGCTAAACACTTCGTTTCAATCTATAAAGACTATTCTGAGATTCCGGATTGGGGCTTAATTGCTTCCGGACAAGCTCAAATGCTCGGTTTGGTTTATAATACGCCCGGTCATGAAACGACGCTTGAGCCAAACAGACACGCAACTCGCGGCGAATTGGCAAGATTCGTATTTAATATGGTTGAAGCAGCGCAAGTTATGCCCAGCGACAAGCTTAAAGAAGAAATTAAACCTAAAAAACCGAAACTCAAAAAAGCAAACGGTTATATCTTAGATAACGTTTATTATGATGAAGAATATGCCGTCATTTCGCAAGGCACCGTTATTCCTTTGACAGTCGATAAATGCTTGAACGCAAAAACAGTCAAAGAAGGCGAAACATTCGTCGCAAGAACGCCGTTTAACTTCGTTACAAGAGAAAAATACGTCGTGCTTCCGGTCGGCGTTCAAATCGCGGGCAAAGTTCAAAAGGTCAGACGTCCTTTAAGATTCGCTAAAAACGGATATATGGCACTCACAACATCTAATATCATTGATGATAAGGGTAACGAAGATATTAAATTCGTTGCGGGAGTTGGCGAACGCGAAGCCGATATGAGAATCATCAGAAACGACCCGTATTTAACAAGAACCAGATATAACGTTGTCCGCGGTCAAAACATGTACATACATGCCGGCCAAAGAGTCGATTTCATCCTGTTAGAACCCTTGAGAGTTAAATTATTAACTTCCGACGATGACATCTAGGGATTGATTGAATCGGCCGTTAATTCAATCGGACATTTCAAGAATAATATTTAAAGAGGCTCGAGATTTTTAACACTCGAGCCTCTTTAGTTTTGATGGGGCATTGGTGCACTAATTTTTGGGCAAGGGTGGGCGAATTCTTGATGCAATGGCGCGCAAACCTTTGGAGCACTCCCCAATCCAAAACCAATCTTATCCAATCCCCACGCCCAATGCATCCATTCCAATTATTTATTTGGAATCGGATTGGGTTTGTTGCGAGAGGATTTGAGGCTAAAGAGCGACAAAACCGCACAAAGGCCGATTATAATTGAGGCGACGCTTTGAAATTTGAATCCTTTTTGTCTCAACGTGTCAAAAGCTATTTTATATGCGGTTCTTGGGTTTTGCTGCTCTTTTAAGACCAATTGATCCGCAAGCGGGGTCTTTGGGATATTTTGAACATCGACCACGCCGATGCTTGGGTAGTTTATTTTTCGGGTGTTTTCGTTTTTAGATTCTTGCCCGTTTGTTTTGGCTCCGCCCCCGTTTTGCACTTCCACATTCGGTTTTGGCATATTCAAATTAAAAATATTATTTGGCATTATCTGAAATTTTTCTTTAATAAAACTGATTGCTATTTTTTATAAAACGAAAAAAAGAAAAAAATTGCCACCAAAAAAATATCCCCAAAACCCCAATACTTCCGGCCTTCCCAAAAATCACATCGACATCCCAAAAAAAATCTTCCTGTCCGTTAAAAAAATTTAGGGCAATTAAGCTACAATGCGCCCAATTGCCCCAAATTTAATTATAAAATTATTTTTTTTAGAGCGACTTTTGATAAATCTCTCTAACCGCGTCTTTGCTTGCTTCCGTGGGTGCTAAAGACAAAAGTCCGTCTAAAGAAGGTGTCGTAAAAGCAAGATTAGTCAATTTTTCAATGTCCGCATCCTTAAAACCCTCGTCTTTCAATTTATTTGGAACACCGACCGATTTTAACCATTCGTAAACAAGATTATAAACTTCTTTTGCGCTTTTATTAACATTTATTTCAGGCGCAATGGGTTTTAGGATATAAGATAGAGTGTCTTTTTTAGCTTCCCACATATTTTCTATTACCGCAGGCAGCAATATCGCAAGCCCAAGGCCGTGGGAGAGGTCGTGTTTAACAGCTGAGAGCGGATGTTCGAGCGCATGGGTATAATGTAAAAGCCCGTTATCAAAGCAAACCCCGCCAATCATAGCAGCATAAGCAAGATAGTATCTGGCTTTTAAATCATTTAAATCGGCAAGTGCTTTTGGAAGATATTTTGCAACAAGACCTATTGTCTCTAAAGCAAGTGTCACCGTATATGGGCTTGCAACCTTGCTTGTCGCAGCTTCTACAACGTGATTAACAGCATCAATTGAAACATATTTTGTTTGATTTTCGCTCAATTTTGCCATTAAATTAGGATCATCAATTGCAAACATCGGATAGATGCAATCATAGGCTATTGCGGGTTTATAGTCTTTTTCAACAATGGTCGCTACGGCAAACCTATTGGTTTCAGAACCCGTCCCGTGGGTTAGATTAATCGCAACGATAGGCAAAGCTTCTGTCGGAGCGAACTTAAATTCATATAAGTCATTTGCGGTTTTGGTATTATATTTTGCCAAAATCGCAACTGATTTCGCTGCATCTATCGGAGACCCACCGCCTATTGCAATAAGCGCTTTTGCTCCAAAATCACGAGCAATTTTTGCCGCTTCATTAATTGAAGTATTAGTCGGGTTTGGGGTAACTTTATCATAATTTTTATAGTCGATTCCGTTATTTTTAAGCGCTTTTTCAATCACTTCCCAGGCTCCTGTTTTTTTATAAGCGCTTTTTCC
Organism: Candidatus Gastranaerophilales bacterium; assembly: GCA_947624685.1. Classification (GTDB taxonomy): domain Bacteria; phylum Cyanobacteriota; class Vampirovibrionia; order Gastranaerophilales; family Gastranaerophilaceae; genus RUG14156. The sequence goes on from CANQLJ010000048.1 coordinate 8,403, forward strand.
CGACACAACAAGGACTTTATCGATATTTTTTTCTTTTAAAACTTTTGAAATGTCTTCTATTTTTTCTATTGCGCCGCATCCAAAATAAACCGTCGTTCTTGTTCTTATTTCTTTAATTTCATTAATATCAATGTCATTTTCCCACATAAAAAACTCCTTATTTAATCTGAAACTTTTTTAAAATTGTATCATTTTTTAAAAAATATATAAAGAATGTAAAAATTTTCAAACCCAAAAAATGCCCAATTTGGCGATGATTTTTTTTAATCTCAAAATCAAAATAGAATCGGTAATTTAAACAAAAAAGGAGATTTTATGAGATTCAGCATAATTAAAAGAGAACCCTCGTATTTTTTTGAAAATATCCATGAGGATTTAAACCGCTTTTTGAAAGACACTTTTGGCGATATTGAATATATCGATAAGAATAATTTCCCGATTCTAAAGGCTTTTCGCCCCGCAGTAGAAATAAAAGAAAAAAACGACCAATATAAAATCAAAGTCGAACTCCCGAATGTAAATAAAGAAGATATTGACGTGGAATTGACCAAAAACGGCCTTGCGATTAAAGCCGAATCGAAATGTGAACAATGCAGGGAAGAAGAAAACATAATGACATCCGAATTTCGCTATGGCAATTTTTCAAGAATAATCCCGCTTGAAAATGAAATTGACCCAAACGGCGCAAAAAGCGAATATAAAAACGGCGTTTTATATATTGAACTACCCAAAATCAATAACCGCGAAAAAGAAGACGTTAAAAAATTGAAAATCGACTAGATAAATAATGTTTGCGCCTTTTAAAACATAAAAATTTTATAAGGCGCAATTTTTCACATCTGTAAATCCCCGTGGCAATCGCTTCCGCCCGTTTGGATAAGGTTATATTTTTGCGCAAGATGAAAAGGTTGTGTGCGCGAAGAAAACTTTACGACGCTTCTGAATCTGTCATAGGGGTAATACGTTTCAATACCATCCAGTCCCAATGATACAAGGTTTTTCACAAAATTATCAAGCGAAATGACGTTGCAGCAGCAAGGATGAGCCAAAACCGCGATGCCGCCTGCGTCATGGATAGCGTTTATGACATTTTTGGGGTGGCGTGATTTTAAAAGCCTTATAAAATCGTTTCTTTGCTCTTTTTCATTTTTGGCACAAAGATTATTTATTTTCTCGTTTTCAATATCAATCCCATAGCCTAAGATATGCAAAAGCGACATCCTATAAAAACAATCAAATTCAACCCCTGTGATAAGTGCTTTGTCTTTAATATATTTTGTGTTTTTATAGCCTAAGATGCAATTATGGTCGGTGATAGAAAAGTATTTAAGGTTTTTATTTTTCGCTTGAATGACAAGTTCATCAAAATCATTCATCCCGTCAGAATAATTTGAATGTATATGAAGATTCACGCTGTTAAAGAAATCTTCTTTTTTAAATGTCGAAAAAAGCTTTTTTAAATCGTTTTTGCCCATATTTTACTTTTATTGTTTTTATTATATAAAAATAGTATAATTCAATTGTTTTAAAGTAAAGAGGTTATTAAAAATAATGAAAAAAATTTTATATGTTATTTTTTCGATAGTTTTATTTTCATCATTTGTTAATTTCGCGCATGCGCAAGAAACTTCCGTAATGCCAAGCGACGAAGAAATCATGGAAACAATTAAAAAATTTAATTTCGACGAAAGCCAACAGCAATACCTTTTTAAAGAAACTAAAAAACAGCTTGAATTGATGTATCAAAACGGCAACGCCTTAAATGAGCTTCAAAACCTCGACACTAAAAAGATTGAAAAAGCGCTTGACACAACAACTTCGACAACTTCGCCATCTCCAATAAATGCAACAACTTCAACGAGCGCAAATGAACAAACCCAAGAATCTTCCCTTCGCTCCTACATTCCAATAAGCGAAGTGGATGAAATTAACCCCGAAAACAAAAAAATTCCTCTGAATCGAAAAACTTCAAAAGAGCGCGAAAAGAAATATTCTAACCATGACCCTTTGTTTGTCGAAACGAAACTCGGCCCCAACAGAAGCAAATAAAATCAAAAGCAAATTAATTTTTTGCAAAAAATCCCTTTTATAGTAAAATATATACTATAGACAATATAAAGAGGGGATTTTATGGCAGATACAACAGTGAATCAAAATTATGATGCCAGCAACATTAGAGTATTAGAAGGGCTAGAGGCTGTAAGAGTCCGTCCCGGAATGTATATAGGTTCAACTAGCCAAAGAGGCTTGCACCACTGCGTATATGAAATTGTCGATAATTCAATCGACGAAAGCCTCGCAGGCTATTGCGACACAATCCATGTCACAGTACACAAGGATAACTCGGTCACCGTCCAAGATAACGGAAGGGGAATTCCTTGTGACATTAAACCCGACAGTGGCAAATCAGCGCTTGAAATTGTCCACACCGTACTCCATGCGGGAGGAAAATTTGGCGATGGCGGATACAAGGTCTCAGGCGGTCTCCATGGCGTTGGGGCTTCGGTTGTTAATGCGCTATCAGAAAAATACATAGTAGAAGTGGCACGTGACGGGTATTTGCACCGTCAGGAATATTTAAGAGGTGAACCCACAACGGGCGTCGAACAAGTTAAAGAAACGTCCGAACACGGTACAAAAACCCATTTTTGGCCAGATCCCGAGATATTTCAAGAAACAACCGAAATAGATTGCGATGTTATAGCAAATCGCCTAAGAGAAATGGCGTTTTTAAATAAGGGCTTAAAAATTGTTTTCCATGACGAAAAAAATGACAAAGAAACAACCTATCATTTTGAAGGCGGAATCGCAAGCTATGTCGAACATTTAAACAAAAATAAGACTGTTTTAATTGAAAAACCAATCTACATTGAAAAAATGGTGGATGGCATAAACGTCGAAATTGCAATGCAATACACAGATTCCTACACGGAAAACGTCTTGTCATTTGCAAATAACATAAATACCCATTCGGGAGGAACGCACCTCACGGGCTTTAGAAACGGTATCACCCGTGTAATTAACGATTACGCAAGAAAAAATAATCTGCTCAAAGAAAAAGACCAAAACCTTGCGGGAGAAGACGTTAGAGAAGGTTTAACCGCAATAGTATCCGTTAAAATCAGCAACCCCGAATTTGAAGGACAAACAAAAGAAAAATTAGGTAACGCTGAAGTCACCCCTGCTGTAAATGATGTTATCAGAGACAAATTTCAAGAGTGGCTTGAATTTAACCCAAAAACCGCAAAAATTGTCATCGAAAAAACGATGCAGGCGGCTCGCGCCAGAGAAGCGGCAAGAAAAGCCCGCGAATTGACAAGAAGAAAAACGGCGCTTGAAAGTTCATCTCTGCCCGGCAAACTTGCCGATTGCTCTTGCAGGGAAGCGGAAAAATGCGAATTATATATAGTTGAAGGTGACTCCGCGGGAGGAAGCGCTAAACAAGGCAGAAACAGGATGTTTCAAGCGATTTTACCATTGAGAGGAAAAATCTTAAACGTCGAAAAAGCGCGCCTAGATAAGATTTATAATTCCGATTCGATTAAAACAATGATTCAAGCACTCGGCATAAACATATCCAAAAACCACGAAGAAGTCGATGTTTCAAAGCTTCGCTATCATAAAGTCGTCATTATGACAGATGCCGATGTCGATGGCGCTCACATCAGAACCCTTATGCTCACATTTTTCTTCAGATACGCTCGTCCTTTGCTTGAAAACGGCTATGTCTATATCGCGCAGCCTCCGTTATATAAAATTACATCGGGCAAACAAACGGATTATCTCTATGACGACAGAGCGCTTGAAAGAATGGTTCGAGAACGAGGCGTCAAGGGCGTTTCCTTGTTTAACAAAGATAAAACAAAATCGATTAATGAAGAAAAGCTTGAACCTTTTATGTATGAAATGGGAAAATATTATAGAGCCTTCTATAACCCGATTATCAATCAAATGCCTTCGGTAATTGTTCGCGGATTGATTCGATCAAATATAAAGCCCGAGGATTTTGAAGACGAAGAAAAAATCAAAAAGCACTATGAATACCTTTCTCACTACATCTTAGACCATGCGCAAAATTACGGAATCGAAGAAGCGAAGAACTATAGAGTATTCTTAGCGGCAAATCCTCAAAACACTAAGTTTAATTTAAAAATTGACCTTGGTAACACGCTTGAACCCGTTTTAATCACTCAAAATATGATTAAATCTCAAGAATTTATGAGAATTAAAGATGCATACCCCAAGATTCGCGAGTTTTTAATCGAAGAAGAGAAATTATTGAAACTTGAAACCGAAACGGGCATGAGTGATGTTACATCGTTTACTCAATTGTCAAAAATAATCGAAGACAGAGGCCAAAAGGGTATGCAGATTCAGCGTTTCAAAGGCTTGGGCGAAATGATGCCTCAGCAATTGTGGGAAACGACGATGGATCCTGCTAATCGGACGTTAAAAAGGGTGAGCATGGAAGATGCACAACTATGCGATGAGCTTTTTGATGTCTTAATGGGCGATAACGTCGGCCCGAGAAGGGATTTCATCGAACAAAATGCGCTTTATGCTACAAACATCGATGTATAAATCCTAAAATTTGTGGAATTATTTATATATAGGCAATTAAGGACAATAAATGAAATCGCAAAAACAAATTAATCTTGAATCAAAAATCATTGATAAATTGAAAAATTACCCAAAGTGCCTCGAGCTTGCAAAATATCTTATGGAAGACGAGGAATTGCAGGTCATGCAGGACTATGCAAATAATGTTTCGATTAAAAGGCTTGGCTATAATGACCATGGGCCCGTTCACATGCGCCAAGTCGCAAATAACGCAATTAAAATGCTCAACATTTTGCACGATAACGACATTATGACTTCTCTTGAAAAAGAAGAAATAGGAACGTTTGAAGATAGTCTCTGCGCGGTTGTTTTGGCGGGGTTTATGCATGACCTTGGGATGATGATTGGAAGATGCTGCCACGAGGAGATGTCCGTTGCGCTTGCTCAACCGATTATTAATCGCGTTTTGGAGGCGATTTTCCCAGACGACATCCAAAAAAGGACGATAATAAAGTCTCTTGCGCTTGAATCCATTATCGGGCATATGTCAACAAAAGCGATTCATTCAATTGAAGCGGGGATAATTTTGATTGCCGACGGGTGCGATATGACAAAAGGAAGGGCGAGAATCCCTCTGATTATAAATCACACTCCAAAAGTCGGAGATATTCATAAATATAGCGCAAACGCAATTGAGCGCGTAATTATAAAACACGGCGACAGAAAACCGATTAAAATAACTATCGAAATGTCGGGAGACGTGGGCTTTTTCCAAATCGAAGAAGTTTTGTTTACAAAAGTTAACTCCTCTCCCGCAAAGGAATATATCGAGCTTTACGCCGGCGTCCACGGCCAACAGTACAAGTGTTATCTGTAAGCGCAAGCCAGAGTGGAGCCGTTTAAAAACGGCAAAACGATGAGTTTTGACGTTTTTAGGCGGAACTATTGATAGGCGACGTAGGATGCTGAGCTTGCGAGCCGAAATTATGAAATAATCGGCGAGCAGAAGCGAAGCACCCACAGGAGCTAGACGGAAAACGAGTGAGGCTTAGCGCATTGGATACGCTTGCCGAGCAAAGTTTTCCGCACAGGTGTGCGAAGTATAAGGCTGGCAATGCGTTGAGCGTTGGCAGCCTTATGCGTAGGCCGTTCCATGGCGACGTAGCAATCTTTGATTGCCCAGGCGGAAAAAAGCGCAAGCCAGGGTGGAGCCGTAAAGAAAAAGGCAGTGTCGTTCAGACCTGCCTTTTTTAGG
>CANQLJ010000049.1 GCA_947624685.1 Candidatus Gastranaerophilales bacterium
TGCGTCAGTGCCCCATACAAACTGGGGAGCGCAAATATATTTGGTATCAGAAGTGGAAGCTTTGCAACCATTATTTATATAACATTGCGGCCCATACCCTTGTGTACTATCCGTACAGGGTATGCAGGCATCATACGAGGTGTTTAGTGCATTTGGCTTTTCAGTTGTTGGCGAAGCGAAGCGAGCCATACAAATGAACGCGTTTTGCTGATTTTGCTACTTTTTTACAACAAAACCGAAAACAGAGGAATTATCCGGGTTTGACCTTGCAACAATATCCCAATTATGCGCATTAATCAATTTTTTTGCGATATTAAGGTTCAAACTCATCCCCAAAGCGTTAAAATCGCTCTTTTCGCCCTTTTGTTCAAATAAATTTTGAAGTTTTTCTTTTGTCATATAAAGAGACTTATTTTTTGTCAAAAACGAGATAGAGTCTTTGTTTTCCTCGAGCATAACTTCGATTATGCTATTTTCAAAGCCAAAATTAATGCTCGAAGACAAAAGATTCAAAATTATTTTTCGAATGAGGTTTTTATCGGCCAAAAGCCTTGTGGTGTTTTGAACATTCGACCTAAAGACGATGTTTTGCGATTTTTGACCGGCTTGATTTTTTATGATTTCAAAACAATCTTCAATCTGATTCGATATATTTATATTTTCCAAATTCAGCTTGGGGCGGTCTTTTTCGTACTTTTCCAAAAAAATCATATTCAAAACAATCTCGAGCAAAAAATTATTCGAAGCCTTAATCTCTTTTAAAATCTCCTTTTGAGGCGTCATCAAATTCCCGAAATTTCCGTTCAAAAGTAAATCCAAACTCTGATTTTGCGCCAATATCGGGGTTTTTATATCGTGAGTCAAAATCGAAATTACTTTTTGCTTTTCGCTGATTATTTTATCGTCATAAAGGTCTTTGAAATTCTGCAATTTTTTTCTGTATTTTTTAAAAAATCTTTTTTTAAATATCATTATCGTTTCCTAAAATTCCTAAAAAAGCTTTGCGCGCACGGCTTTTACCGCTGCTTGGACTCTGTCGTTTACGGATAATTTTGTCAAAATGCTTCCGACATGGGCTTTTGCAGTATTAATTGAAACGATTATTTCTTTTGCAATTTGTGAATTTGTTTTGCCGTCAATCAATAATTTCAAAACCTCCATCTCCCTTGCTGTAAGGGAGTTTTTCAGATTTGTATCTTCATATAAATTTTCCAAATCCGAAACATTTGGGCTCGGCATAATCGAAAAAGCAAGCTTTGCGACCTCCAAATCCATCCAAAACTCTCCTTTTGCGACCATTTTGATAATTTTTTTCAAATTATAATCAGGATTATGTTTCAAAACATATCCGCAAGCGCCGCAAGCCAAAGACGCCAAAATCCTCTGCTCGTTTTTGTGAGAAGTGAAGATGATGACTTTTGTCTTTGGAAATTTTTCTTTGATGATTTTTGTTGCCTCAATGCCGTTCATATTCGGCAATTCAATGTCCATCAAAACAATATCGCTGGGCTTGCTTTGCAATTTTTCGATTAATGTTTCGGCGTCTTTGAAATCGTCTAAAAGCTTGAATGACTTATCTTTTTCAAAATATCTTCGATGAGCAATTCGGGTTAAAAGGTAATCATCGACTACATACAATGTGATAGGATTCATTTATTTTTTCCAACTTATCCGCTTCTCACAATGATATTAAACATTATTCTGTGTGTATATTACCCACCTTGGCTATTTTTTTTCTCATCCAAAATCTTATTCAATTCTTTTTGATTGTCATCCCAATATGCAAATTTGAGTTTTTGGTTATATAAAGCATTTGACGAACGGAATTTTTTTAAACCCTTGTCTAAGACGGCTTGAGCACTTTTTGAATCTGATTGGTCATACAAAACTTCGGATAAATCCAAATAATCTTTAATCGTAACCGGTTTGAATTTTTTTATTTCTCGGGCAATATTTAATGTCTGCGCTTCATTGCTGCTTAAATTATTTATAATATATAAATTATATTTATATATTAAACTGTTTTTGTCAAGTTTTAAAAGATATTTTGTTGCGTTTTTTAAATCATTTGATTTCAGATATATCTTCATAATTTCATAATTCACATCAAAATCATTTGAAACATCAACATAATCCCTCAGCGCCAAGTCATAGTTTTTTAAGATATAGTTTGTGTCGGCGGATAGTTTTTTATAGATTTTGTGAGGGGAGATTTTTTTTGCTTCGTCAAAATATCCTTTGGCATCAAGGTATTTTGCGTCTTTAAATGCGATTAAGCCCGAAAGATAAGGTATTTCGCTTGAATTTTCGTTTAATTCTTTCATTTTTTTAATATATTTTTGGGCTAAATCGTCTTGTTCAAGTTCGATTAAACAATAGCACAAGCCGAAATATCCTTCATAAAGCCCATCATTTATCGTAATTGCATTTTCAAAATATCTTTTTGCGCTTAGGTAGTCTTTGTTTTTAAGATAATAATTTCCAAGTTCAATTAAGACCTCTTGATGATTGGGATTAATCTTATATGCGCTTAAAAGGGCGGATAAGCTCTGCGAAGGATTATTTTGAAGGGCATATATCTTTGCCTGATTAAGAAAAGACGAGATGTCATTTTTATTGTTTTTCATTATCTCATCCAAGGTATTTTGAGCATTTACAAGGTCATTTTTCTTGATATATGAATCAACAAGCAAATTTGCCGTTTCATAGTCCGAATTATCCAAAGAGAGGTATTTTTTTAAGTATTTTACGGCACCGTCCAAGTCTGAAGAAAAATAGCTCTCAAGCGCAAAAACGCCGTACATTTCATTATTTTGTTCGGGGATTGAAGTTATGTTTAATTTTTTTGCAAGATTAGTCGAAAGAAGGGAATTATTAAATATTATTGCCTTATTTAGATATTCTTTTGCCTGCGCTTCGTTTTGGTTCATTTGTGCGATTCTTGCTTTGATAAAATAAGCGCTTGCGCTATTGGGGCTGATTTTGAGCATCATATCGGCATATAAAGCAGCTTCATCTATGTTGTTGTTTTCAAAATAAAATGACGCCATATCGAAATAATCCTGCAAAGTGTCATTATATTCGATATTTAGCTCGATTTTTTCAAGATTATAGTTTTGTATTGCAAGTTCATAGGCTTTATTGAGGCTTTGTTGTGCCATTTTAAGGTCATTTAGTTCGATATAATTTTTTCCGAGCCAAAAATATCCGTCTTTGTCGTTGGGGTTAGATAAGACATAGTCTTTAAAATAGTTTTTCGAAGCTTCAAAGTCGTTTTTCCTGTATTTATCTATCCCTTCGTTTATATCCCACAAAAGGCTTGAATGTGAGCTCAATTGAGCGCAAAACAAAAGTAAAATCGAAATAAAGATTTTTTTATAATATTTTTTCAACATTTTCGATTACCGCCTTTGAAATTTCATCAATGGATTTTGTTGCGTCGATTATAACGAAATTTCTTTTTTGTGATTCGTTTTTGGCAATTTCTAAATATCCGTTTCTGACTTTTTTAAAAAATTCTATCCCTAAGCTCTCCAATCTGTCTTTTTCGTTTGGAAGCCTGTTTTGCGCGATTTGAGCGTCAATATCAAAAATGAAAGTGAGGTTTGGAACAAGGCCGTCTATTGCAATTTCATTTAATAAATTGATTTTTTTAATGTCATAACCTCTGCCATAGCCTTGATAGGCAAGAGTTGAATCGATGAATCTGTCGCAGAGAACAAAATATCCTTCGTTTAATTTTTGTGAGATTTCTTTAACGTGCTGGGCTCTGTCGGCAAGATATAAAAACAATTCCGCTTCTTTTGAGATATTTTTTTTGCTGTGCAGGAGAATTTGGCGAAGTTCGCTTCCGATTTCACATCCTCCCGGTTCAAGCGTGAGAAAGGTTTTGAGGTTTTTTTTGATTAGATATTGGTTCAAAAGGTTGATTTGGGTTGTTTTTCCGCATCCGTCCATTCCTTCAAAAGTTATAAAAAGAGGCTTTATTTGGTTTTGCATTAATTTACTCCGATATGGTGTTATTAAAAAATTATATAATATTTTTTCAAATATTACATTTTATGAAATTTTTGAAATATATTTTACCTTTTGAAATTTATATCATATAATGTTAGATGTAAAATTATATTTTATTGGTTGAATTTTGAATAAGATTAAATAAGAGGAGTTTAGGTTCCGTGCAAGAATCGTTGTTAAATACAGTTTCAAAATTGCAAAAAGAACAAAGAGAGCAAAAAGTGAATGTCGAAGATTTGGAGACAATTCTAGATAGCGGCATAGAAGAAGTTGTTTCTCTGTGTAAAAAAGCTTGTTTGAAACCAAAGACAGATTCTTTGGGAAATACATATTTTACAAAAAGCGATGTAGATGTTTTGAAGAAAATGAAAGAGCTCTACAGTCAATCTCAAGCGCTCCAAGAAAATCAACAAAACGAGCAAATTATCCAAAACAGCACCATTGAAAAAGCCCAAGACGACCAAAACAATCTTGTTAATCCCAATAAAAAACTTAATTTTTTACAAAAAGCAAAATCAAGAGCAAAAAGCGAAACATTGCTTGCGCTGAGCCAGGGCCATCCGATTAGTATGCTTGCAAACAAGATGCAGGTTATGGAAGAGCGCTTATTAAACAGAATGAGCGATATGTTGAGCGAAAAAATGGACGGGTTTGACGAGATTATAGTCGAACTTATCAGAGCAAAAACCGAAAACGAAAACCTTCGCCAACAGGTCAATAACCTTAATAAACAAGTTTTTATATTGAAAAATGAAATAGCATCTTATTCACCTTTGCCTTTTGGTTTTTATATGAAAAAAGATGTTGATACGCTGTAGTATTAGTTTATGAGCAATGCTTTAATAAATTTTTATCATAATCTTGAAGAACCGATTATAATTTATGATAAAAAAGCTGATGTTGTCTTTCATAATTTATCTTTCAAAAAAATCTTCGGCCAATTCGGTTCATCAAAGGGCTATAAGTGTTTTTCAAGATTGAATTATAAATTTTCTTATCAGATGTGTTTTTTAAAATCTGATGATTTAAGGTCTTATAATCCAATCATTGCGGCGATTGAAAACGACATTAATTATACGACTTATGTGACTTTTCAAAAAGAGGAGGATGAGTTTTATCATTTTTTAATCAAGGCTTTCAGCGTCAAAAAGCGCTATAGGATTGTGTATTTCTATGATATTACGCATGAATTGCAGATTGAAAAATTGAAAGACGAAAATGAAAAATTGAGAATCCAAAACGTCGAATTTGCTTCGACTAATTCAAAAGCGCAAAATCAAGCCGTCAAGATGGCGCTTTTGAACCGCATTTCGATAAGTATTAAAAATGAACTTGACATAAAAACGCTTATTGAAAAGTCTTTGAGGGAATTGAGCATCGTCTTTGGCGCGAATAAGAGCTATTTTGCGGAATTAAAAAAAGATAATTTTGTGATTAAATATACTTATCCTCAAGTTTATACCCCTCTTATCGGCGAAAAATTGATTTATCCAAAAGCCTTGGTGGATGAGCTTTTTATGGGAGTTAATTCGATACAGGCATGCATCAAAGAGCACGAAGGGGCGATGATTCCGCTCTTGAATTCGACGACAAGGATAATTATGCCGATTTTGAAAAATTCCCAGCTTTGTGCGATTGCGGTCATTTTCACGCCGAAAAAAGAAATCACGGCGCTTGAGCGCGAGCTTTTGGTCGGTATTTCGATGGTCGTATCGTCGTCTTTGAGCCAGGCGAGCTTGTTTCACCAAATTTCACAAAAAAAGCAGGAGCTCGAAAACGCGATTAGGGAATTAAAAGAGACGCAATTGCAGCTCATAAATTCCGAAAAAATGGCGTCATTGGGGCAATTGGTCGCTTCTGTCGCACATGAGATAAATACGCCTTTGGGCGCGATAAATGCCGATAATGAGATGATGGAGAAGGTTTTTGAGAAGTTTGACGAAAATAGTTTGGAATTTTTGCGCCAGATTAATTCGACCGACAAAGAAGCAATCAAAAGGATTACGAACATCGTCCAATCTCTGAAACGCTTCGTAAGGCTTGATGAGACCTTGCAGCAGGAGGCAAATATCAACTGCGAGCTTGATTTGACCCTCAGTTTGATTCATCACAAGATTAAGAATGATTTTGAAATTATAAAATGTTATGACGATGCGGTGCTTGTCAATTGCTACCCAAATATGCTCAACCAGGTCTTTTTGAACATTTTGATGAACGCAATTCATTCTATTGAGACGATTAAGAAGGAAAATGAAAAATATATCGGCAAAATTAAGCTTAAAACGGAGCTTGCGGGCGAATATCTGAAAATCAGTATTTTCGATAACGGAAGCGGAATTAAAAAGGAAAACCAGGATAAAATCTTTCAAGCCGGCTTCACAACAAAGGAAAAAGGCCAAGGAACGGGGCTTGGGCTTGCGATATGCAAAAAAATTATTGAAAAGCACAAGGGAAAAATTTCGTTTAAAAGTCTCGATAGCTCAATCCCCGAAGGCTTTAGCACCGTTTTTGAAATCGAAATTCCGCTTGCGTAAAAAAATGCTTGCATGGTTTGATTTATTTGGTATCATGCTGGTATGTCTTGGCGTTGCGTGTGCGGTGCCGTGATAATTGAATAGAGATAAATTTTTAAACTATGCCTCGGTAGCTCAGCTGCTAAAGAAAGCTTTAGCTTTCGTTTAAAAATAGCATCGATGCTCTATACAGCGTAGGATGAAAATTAAATAGTTTAGTATATGCGTCCGTAGCTCAGCTGGATAGAGCATCTGCCTTCTAAGCGGTGGGGCTAGACAAAAAAGAAAGCGAAAATTTGAAAATTTAATAAAAATAAAAATCGTGAAATGCCTCGGTAGCTCAGCTGGATAGAGCATTTGCCTTCTAAGCAAAGGGTCATGCGTTCGAATCGCATCCGGGGCATTTTTTAATTTTTCCCGACTTTTTCCCGACCTTCCCGACTGATATAAATTGATAGCAAATGATGTTATTAAGTGTCAAAAATTAAGAACATAAAAGTTCGATAGCACTTTTTTTGCTTTTTGCATTTGTATGAGTATATCTTTCTGTAACTTTAACACTACTGTGTCCTAATATTTCTTGCACGGTTCTAATATCAGCACCTTTTTCAAGCATTCTTGTTGCAGCAGTATGTCTAAAATCGTGAAATCTAAAATCTTTTATTTCAGCTTTTTTTAAGACAGTATGAAAAGATTTTTTAATATCATTATAAGGCAATCCTGTATCTTTATTTATAAAAACATATTCTGTACCGTTCTTGGCTTCTTCTAACACTTTCATCATTTTAGAAGAAATAGGAATCTTACGAGATTTACCTGATTTTGTTTCTAAAAGCTCTATAATTTCATATTCAAAATCAATATTAGACCATTTTAGTTTAAAAATCTCACTTCTTCTCATAGCTGTTTGCAATGCACATTCAATCAAAGGCTTTAGGTGAATGTAAGGATATATAGTTTTTGGCTTTCTTTCTCTGCCAATAACTTCATATCCTCTTTCTATTTCTTCAAATAATCTTTTTTCTTCTTCTTGCGTTAATACTCTTGTTTTATGATTGTCTTCTTTTAATTTCTTAACCGACCACATAGGATTTTTATTTATTAATTCGTTTGCAACTGCTATATTCAGCATTTTACTTAGTGCTTGAAGATGCCTGTTTATAGTTGCGTTTTTATTATCTCTGTCTTTTTTGACATCTCTTTTAAAATCTTCAATTTTAGCAGGGGTTATATCTTGTAAATCAATATTTCCGAAATATTCCAAAAATGTGTTTGTGCTATGTAAATCGCATAAATATGTTCTTTTGTTATTTTTTGAATATTCTAAATATAATTTAATTGCTTCTTTTAATGTTGGTTTTGGCTTATTGTCAATAATACCTAAATTACCTTTCATAATTTCAGCTTTGACAATGGCTTCATATTGAAGGGCGGTTTTTTGATCCACCGCCCCTTTACAAGCTCTAAAATATTCTTTGCCATTAAGTTGAAATCGGTAATACCATTTGTTGTTATCACCTTTTTTGAATACGCTCATATTTATATTACCTTTCTTTTGCGTTCTTCAAGCCACTCTTTCAATAAATCTTCAAAAAACAGTATTTCTTTTCCCATTTTGTCCATTACTTTTTTTGGTATGATTTTTCTTGAAATCCAGTTGTTTAGCTTTGTTAGTCTTTTTTGCGGGTTATCTATCATATCCGCAAACAAAAAGTCTGCGGTTTTTCTCTTAGTCCAAAGTCCGCTTTTTTCCATATTGATAACCCCCCTATGCAACACCGTATTGTGATTTATAATTTACTATCATCTTTTGAACCTTTGGTGGTTGTTCTTTTATTGGAGCTAATGTGTAATCAACCCAATAAACGCTGCCACCAAAACGATTTTCGCTACTTTGGGGTTTGCTTATAATCCTAATTTCCTTTTTTCTTAAATAACGAATAACACTTGGTAAATGTCTGAAACCATATATTTCATTACATTCCTTATTGCTGATTTTTCCGTGATTTATAAGATGTAGTAATATTGTGTCTTCTTGTGACATTTTTGTATTTGAATAAATATTTCCTATCATAGTGATTTTTCCTTTACAGTTTGAGTTTTAGCATCATAAAACAGGTCAACTCTTGTGTTGCCGCCTGTGTGCCTTGATTTTGCAATCAAGAACTGTAAATCCAATTCACTACATTTATTTGGTTCATAATAAGCAGGCCTATGCACAAAACAAACTATATCGGCATCTTGTTCAATTTTGCCGGAATCTCTTAAATCGGATAATCGAGGAGTTTTGTCTTGTCTATCTGCATAAGCACGATTTAGTTGATGTAAAACAAAAAAGGGTTTATTTGTTTCCATTGCCGTTAATTTCAATTCTCTTGAAATTTCACTTATTCTGTCATAAGTAGATTTAAAGTTGCTCCCGTTAATAAGTCCTAAATAATCAATAAACACAATGTCGCTATCGGACTTGCGCATCATATCTCTAACCCTATCAACAGTTATGTTGTATTCTGAACAAATCTTTATGGGCAAATTTGGCAATGTTTCTTTGATGTATTTTTCATATACTCTTTTTTCGTACTGTGCAAAAGACCTTGTTCTGAACTTTGAAGCATCTACTCTTGTTTGAGAACAAATAAGACGATTTTGCAACTGTTTTAACGACATTTCCAAACTAAATACATCAACTTTAAAACCGAGATTTGCTATTGCAGCAACTAAATTTATCATCATACAGGTTTTTCCCATTCCTGTTGCGCCGGCAAGTATAATAAAATCACCTCCTTGCATACAGCCGAGTTTTTTGTCTATTGAAGGAAAACCTGTTGTGATTATTTTTTGGTTTTCATATTCAGTTGTCAAAAGTTCTTCGCAATTATGTGAAATAGATATTAGTTGCGAAGTATCAACATATTTTTCTTGCTCTTTTTTAATAAAATCTAAATCTTGCGGTGTTTTTGCACCTTCAATTAATCTTGAAAAATATGCTTCGTGGATTTTTTCAACATAAAAATGATAATTTACATTTGTGATAAAGCTGTCTTGAAGAAGACAAACATCTGCTGCTTCGTCAGGGGATAAAAGTTCGGATATTGAATAAACATTTATTTCTTTATTGGCATTTAAAAAATGTTCGCATATATCAAAAACTTTTGAAAACAAGCGATTAGTAAACATTTTTGAGGACAGAACAGACAGTAATGTTTTTTGCATTGTTCTTTGTGATGCAATCAGCATTACTGTTATTTCTTGTTCGTACTCCTGCAATAGTCGCATTATAATTGTTCTAATCTCCCCTGAAAATATTTTGCTTATGACTTATGCTACTTGTGATGTTTCTTTATCTATGTATTTGTTCTGTTCACTATCCCAAACAACAGGAACAAAAGACCAACCGGTAAGTGCAACTTTTTCTTGTACTTTGTCGGCATTTTTGGGAGCATAGCGGTTAATACCAAGTTGTCCTTTTATTCTTATATAGTCGCCGACTTTGCAATTTTCAGCTAATCTTTCAGCTGTATTATCATTTTTTGTATTAAAGAATATAACAGGGAAGCTCTCATATTCATCTGATTTCGGTTTCTTTTTGGCTAACATTATTTTTGTGAAACAAGTACCGGAATCGGTATATTTAATGTCGAGCCAATTTATTCTACCGAGCAATTCAAAACTATTCATTATTTTCACTCCTTTCTGTTTCTATTAGCGTAATATCTTCATCATCCCAATTTGTTTCATCTTTTATATTGAACATATCAATATTCACTTTGGATTTAGTTGTATTATCCATAGCAAGTGCCTTTTGAATTTCAACAGATTTAGGAAGCAATTTCATAAGTTGTATTAAAACGGTCTTTTTGCACATTGCATCGGGTTCTTTGCTCCAAGGCGAATTTTTATCAAATTCTTTTTTAACCTTATCGAATGATTTTGAGTGTGTTTTACCGTGTTCCATACATTCATTTTTTGTCATATATTTGAAAATTGAGCCGTTTCTTAACTTTGCAACGGTATAATATCCTATAACTTCACCTCTTTCGCCATCTTGGCAGGGTTTATGTTTCAAAAATGAATCAGTACCGTACGAATAATCAAACTCATCATTTGAGAAAACTCTGTGCATATCTAACGTGCAAGACAATTCGTGACGGTAAAATAATTCAATATAACCTTTATAGCCTATTTGAAATTGCACCTCTTTGACTTTAATCCACTCATTGCCGACTTTTTTAGAATTGGTATAAGGGATTAAATATGCTTGTCCTTCAACATTAGGTTCAAGTCCTAATTGTGCTGATTGAAACAATGCACCTAAAAAACTTTCAGGGGTGCATTCTGCTAACGCAGGATTCAACCTCATTGTAGTAAGTGCGATTCTTCCTAATCTTTCTGCGTTAAGATGTGCCGGAAGTGCTTTACCCAGTTCATTCAAACTTAATTTAATAAGCTCCGGTATTGTTTTGGCTTTCTGTTTCTTAGCTAAAGCCTGTTGTTTAATTTCTGCTAATTGTGTTGACATTATGCAATCCTTTCTGCTTGAAGTATTGTACCTATCTTTTTTTCGCAGCATTTAGACCTATCTTCAAAATTGCACTCTGCTCTATCGTTGCAATTATCGCAGGGAAATTTGAAGATATTATCCAAAAATTCAGACATATAGTCTGTTTCAAAATCTTGTTCCATTTATGCAACCCCCAAAAAATATTGTTTGTATCTAATGGGTTCGCCATATTGATTTACACCTTTTACCCATTTGTCTTGAACATTCACGGTTTTTCGAATGTTTCTTATAACGCTTTGTAAATCAACGATTCCGAATAGCTTAAATGCTTCCATTGTTGAAATAGTTTTGCCTTTTTGTAAATGCGCCAAGATAATACTGTCTTGACTTTGCTTCTTTATTTTTTGCATTTTTGCTCCCCCTTATGCTACCTTTTTCTTTTCTGATATATTTAATCTTCGATAAGAAGACTTGTCCGCATACTTTTCATACAGACCATCTGCTTTCAATCTTTCTGTATTAACTTTGGTTTGTTGATACTTGGGCCAAGTAACTTTAAATTTCTCTGTCGATACTCCGAGATGTTCGCCGATTGCACTTTTAATTTCAGCTTCTAACATTTCTTTTTCATCATTGAGAACTGAAATATCGTCTTTTACTTTTTGCAATTTTGCTATATTTGCTTCAATTTCTTGATTTTCAATAATTTCTGTATCCGCTTCGGGGAACATTTGAACAATCACCGGATTATCACTTGCCGATACGGCAGGTGGTGTTTTTGCTTCAACTGATTTCCAAAAATCTTTTGCCATATCGACCATTACGTCAAACAATTCTTTATCAAATTCAATTTTTCTTTTCTTAAACTTTTGACCGCCAATTAAAACTGCAATATGAGCAAGTTTTTTACCTGTTATACCGAGATACCAAGTAACTTGTAATAAATATTCTTTCGGCACTTTTTCAATTACTTTTTCAACTTTTTTACCGTCTATTTCAACGGTTTCTACAACTTCTGCCCATTCATCTTCTTTGTATGAACCACAAGTTTTACATTCAAGAATTTCATCAGTTCCGGTAATTAAACGGTCAATGTGAGCTGCCATATACGGATAATCTTTGTGGACATACATTTTACTTTGCTTGCGAACTTGTTTGCCTGTTTCTTTGGCAAATTTTTGCGCAACAAATTCTTCAAGTTCCGAACCTAGTTGCACCGCTTCAACTTGTGATAAATCATCCGGCTCTGCTTGTCCTGTCTTTTCAAGCCATAGTTTTAAAGGGGTTTTCCAACGGCTCATTCCCATAACAACGGCAATATCTGAACCGCCAATGTATTTTCTTCTGTCTTCAACTGCAAACATGCTTACTCCTTTCGATTTTTAACTGCTCTCTTGTTTGCTGACATTTTTTTGCACGTTAAATAAGCACTTAAAAGTAAAGTCTTTTTATAAATTCAGTAAAATATTTTTACAATTTAGTAAAATAGACTTGATTTTAAGTTTTATATGTTTTACAATCCTCTATGTAAAGATTGTTAGACCAAATGTTGCAATGTTTTTGGTTCTATCCGATTACAACATGCAGTTATTTATGTTTTAATTATGGATAAAAGTAAAATATTAGTCAATAAAAAGTAAAATATTTTACATAATATTTTACAAAATAACATAATCTTATTTTACTAATACTTTAAGGATAATAATATGGCTAAAAAAAAGACTGAACTTACGAAAATTAAATTAGATGATGCTTATAACCATATAAAAGCATTGAAAGAAAAGTTTACCAAGACTGAATTTGCATCTGTCATTGAAACAAACAAACAAAATCTTGGTGGCAGAATCTCAAATAACGGAAGTTTATCTTTTGACGAAATCAAACTTTTATTAAAATATCTTACAAATGAAGAATTATCCGACAATTCTTTTTATGAGAAATTATCTCAAACGATAAATCCTGTTAAAAGCGAAAATGAGCTTAAAGAAATAAAATCATCTGTTGAAGATGATTTTGCCGAACTTAATGTTAGAGGAGAGGTCGCAATAAGTTGCGGATATGGTACGGTTGTTTATAATGAAAACGTAACAGGCAAGTGTTGCGTTCCTCGTAAAACATTAAGAGAATATGGCGCAAGCATATCAAGCACCGAAGTCGTTTATGCGCAAGGTGATAGCATGTCGCCTGAAATAAAATCAGGTGATGCGCTTTTGGTTGATACATCACAAATTGATGTTATTGATGGTGTTGTATATACCTTCAATTATGACGGTCAATCAATGTGCAAAAGATTGCAAAAAATTGGCAAAGATATAAAAGCGATTCCTTCAAACCCTTTGTTTGATCCGTTTATAATTGATCCAACCTGTCAATTTAATATTGTCGGTCGTGTTGTAGGTTTTATACGACCTGTCTTGTAGTTTCATAGATTTTTGTTTCGTCAATGCTTGATTCAAAAGAATCGTTATCTAATTCGTGTTGCGCTATATCATCCAAACAAAAATTCCATAGTAACCTTGCAATCTCATATTCTTCAAGATTATCAAGGTTGATATTATCGTTATTTGGATAATTTGCCTTTATAATCTTTATTGCTTCATCATACGGCAGTTCAAAAGTCCTGCCCGATGTTTCATTTACTGAAAAATTAAACATTTTTGTCTTTTTCATCTTTATCACCTCTTATTATATTTTCAAGTCCTGCGTAAATTAGTTCGTAATACT
>CANQLJ010000050.1 GCA_947624685.1 Candidatus Gastranaerophilales bacterium
TAATATTCAAAAAACCTTAAAAAATAAAATAATAAAAATCATAAAAAAGAAATTTTGCGCTTTAATTATGACTGATAAAATCAAATTTAAGCGCAAAATTTTTGTATTTTTAAATAAAAATTATAAACCGAGTCTTAATAAAAGAAGAATTAAAAATTTTCTTAAAACCCCAAGGCAAATAAAAGCAACAATCGGCGAAATATCAATCATGCCAATTGGAGGAATTAGCGCTCTAAAGGGGGCAAAGAAAATGTCGCTGAATTTTCTTAAGGTTCTAAACGGTTCATTATACCATTTTATGTTTGGAATCCAGGTTAAAAGGATTGAAATAAACAAAAGTAAATAAACGAGGTCAAAAAGACTGACTATTGCTTGAATTAAACTCATAAAAAATCCTTTTTATTCATTTTAATTTTGAAGATTGATTGCATCCGCAAGGTTCGTTTTCGTCAATGTTTTCAATGATTTTAAACAAAAGCTTTTGAAGTTTTGATATATTTTCTTCAAAAACTTTCATAACAGCTTCATGTGAAACAGGTTCGCAATCGGCGACTAACCCCGCGTCATAATCGGTGATTAAAGAAATATTTAAAGGACACATATTTAATTCTTTTACAAGATGGACTTCGGGGTATTGGGTCATGTTGATTACTTCCCAACCTTGTTTTGTTAAAAACGCACTTTCCGCTTTTGTATTAAACCTTGGCCCTTGAATTACTACAACGGTACCGGTTTTATGGATTGAATAACCAAGCTCATTAGCGCTTTCTATCGCAACTTTTCTTAAAACCGGGCAATATGGTTCAGCTGATGAAACATGTTGAATGTCATCAGAATCAAAATATGTATCTAATCTGCCGTTTGTTAAATTAACATATTGGTCACAAAAAACAATATCGCCTGGTTTAACATGCTTCTGTAAAGAGCCAGCTGCACATGGGGAAATTACCCTTTTGCATCCTATTTCTTTCATCGCCCAAACATTTGCTCTATAATTTACTTTATGAGGAGCAATAGAATGGTTTGACCCATGGCGAGGCATAAACGCCACTTTTTTTCCTGCAATTTCTCCAATCATCAAGGAATCTGATGTTTTTCCATAGGGAGTGTCAATATTAACAACATCCACTTTATCTAAAAATTTATAAAACCCCGAACCTCCGAAAATGCCTATTGTAGCTAAGTTTTTTACCATTTTATTTCCCACAAATCTAATAATATAACAAATTTACCCGTAAAAATTAAATTAAACCCATAAGTTTTAAATCTTTTGCGATGGCTTTATCAAACATGCTTGCATAAGCCAAATCCACGCTTGCGACCCCTGTATACTTATGTTCAAAAGTGTTTTGAGGATATAGTTGTTGCGCATTATCATTTTTATGTACATTTTTTTTGTTATTATTAACAAAATTTCTCGATAGCTGCGTAGGGTAAATGCGCATTTATACCTCTTTAATTGTTGTTACTACGGTATAACAATAATAACATAATTAATTCGTGCGGGCAACTAATATTTAGCTAAAATCAAATTAATCTAAAGTTTAATTTAGATATTTTATATAGCTGAATGAAATGGCGCTGCATAGTGCTAAATTGAGCGATTCCACATTATTATCCATAAAAAAAGATAAATTTATATCGGATAACTGTCTGATTTCTTCGCTCAATCCTTCGGCTTCCGAGCCAAATGCCAAAATAAAATTCTTTTCAAATTTATGTTTCATAAAATCATTTTTACTGTCAACGACCATCGAAATAAGTTTATGATTTTTCTTTAATTCCTTAATGAAATTAATGTCGTTTGTTCTTAATATAGGCAAAGTAAAGATATTTTGGGCGCTTGCGCGAATGACTTTAGAATTATATAAATCAACGCAGGAGCCGAATAATATTATCCCATCGATTGAAAAAGCGGCAGCGCTTCTGATTATGGTGCCCAGGTTTCCGGGGTCTTTGATGTTTTCAATAAGAGCTATTTTAGATAAATTTTTAAATATATTTTTATCAACATTTTTTTCTTTAATTATCCCCACGGCGCTCGTCGGGCTTGTTGTGGTCGAGATTTTTTTTAATATTTCATCATTAACATAAACGAGATTTTTAATTTTAGCATTTTTAAATCTCTCATCGCCCTTTTTAATAAAAAGCCAGATAAATTCCATTTTTCTTTGAACAATATCGAATAATGATTTTTCGCCATCTATTAAAATTAATTTTTCGCTTTTTCTAAATTTTGGGTTTTGAAGTTTAACTATATATTTTATTAAATCGTTTTGAGTGCTTGTAATTTCAGTTTGAGTCATATTATTCATCAAATTTTCCTTGCCAAATTTTAACAATTTCTTTTTCTTTGTTATCTAAAAGACTATAATCTATTAAAACCTCCTCAAAAGGAAAATTTGACAGCGTATGTTTTTGATAATCAATATCGCAAAAAACGCAGTTTTCAATTCTTACGCCAAATTCAAGCCCTGTTATAATGTCTTTGCCGTATAACCCCGGTTCAATTGAATGAGTCTGATAGGGTTTAATAATATCTTTTGAATTCATCGACAACAAGGGAGGATTTTGATGCACGCTTGTACCTATCCCGTGGCCCAAGCCATGGGCAAAATAAAACCCTTCTTTTTCAAATTGTTTTAAATTATCTCTTGCAATTTTATCAAGTTTTTTTGCGTCATTTTCTTTTGTCATATAACACAATAAAAACGCTTTTAAAACGTTAGTGTAGATTTTTTTGTGGATTGGTTTAGGGGTTTTTCCAAAATACATCGTTCTTGTAATGTCGGTAGCAAACCCTGATTCAAAATAAGCTCCGCAATCAATTAAAACAAGGCTTTCATCTTTTAATAAGACGTCTTTGGAAGGCGTTGAATAATGAATTGAAGCGCTGTTTGAGTTAATTGCCAAAATCGTTTTAAAAGAAAGGTCTTTAGCACCCTGTGATATAATTTCTTCTTTAAAAATATTAGCTAAATCATATTCACTTAGGTTTGTTTTTAATCTTTTTTTAAAGTTAAATAAAGCAATATCTGTTTTTTCAAAACATCTTTGAATTTCAATGATATTTGTTTTTGTTTTAATTGAAGCATTGAGTGGTAAAACATTGTTTTTGAGCTGTTTTGGGTTTTTTATTAAAAGATAATTTTTTAGCGTTATATCATCATAATTAACATAAATTTCTTCATTAATCGATTTAATAAAATTTGAAAAATCATCTATTTTTAAATAATCTAAACCTTCAATTTTTGTCTTTGGATTTATCTCATCACAAAATAAAGTGTGCTTGTTGTTTTTTAAATCTAAAAATAAGATTGATTTAAAATTAGAACTGTATCTCATCTGAAAGCTTCGAAGGTTAGTCAGATATGATATAATATCTAAATCGAAAATAACAATTTTTGAGATATTTTTATAGACTTTTTTTAATTTTTCAACTTTTTTTATAAAGTAAATTTTTTCCATGCTCGATTTAATTTTATAGGGAGCGGAATTTTTGTTGAAGTCTTTATTTTTTAAATAGCTTTTTTTAAGATGATATGTTCTTAAATCAAAATATTTATCGTAGTTAAAATATGTTTTTAGAGGGATTTCATCTTCCAAATAAAGAATTGTTCCTTTTTTATACATCTTTTTTAGACAATCAAAAAAGCTTTCGCCAAAAGGAATTTTAACTGTTTCAATATCATCAAAAACCTGTTTTTCAACCAAAATATGATACCTTGAATCGACAAATATTTTTATATTTCCGTCTTTATCTATTATACCTTCACCCGCCGAACCTTGGAAATTTGTTAAAACATTTAAGGGCGAATTATCATAATGGACTTTAAAAAACGTGTCAGATGATTTTAAAAGAAGGATTTCACCGTCTTTTAAAATGTCTTTATAATATTTTATTTGTTCAGCTCGATTTTTCATTTTACCTAATAAAAATTTAATATACTACGCTCATAATAATTTGTCTTGAGCTTGGGCGGTTATTAAAATCAATAAGAACAATTTTTTGCCAAGTATCAAGCGCCAAATCAGAATCGATTACAGGTATTGTAACGCTGTTATTTAATATCATCGCCCTTAGGTGACAGTATGCGTTTTCATCATGCCAGGAATTGTCATGTTCATAAACTTTATTAACCGGAAGCAAGCTTTGGATAAATTTTATAAAATCGGTGCCTAATTTTGGCTCATCTTCAATTATCACAACCGAAGCACAGCTTGAAACAACATAGACATTTAAAAGTCCGTTTTGAATGTTGTTTTTTGATACAAAGTTTTTTGTTTTTAAAGTGACATCAATTAAATCGTCAAAGCCTTGGGTTTGGATATTAAATTTTTCAACAACAGTCGGCATAATAAAAACACTCTTTTAATTTTGAAATAACACGGCAAATGCAAGATAAAATATTGCCATAAATTTTACAAATATATTTAAAGGCGGAATAATTAAATCATAAAAAGAAGAAAAACTCTTTGCGCTGTTAGATAGTATTTTAAGTTCATTTGAGTCATTTGAAGTTACGTATTGAGTTTCAAAATATTTTTTAGCGCATTTTGAAATGAGCGCAAAAGAATTAATTAAAAACACAAACCCCATCGAAGAAAACGTCATGCCGAATAAACACCCAGCAGCGCCTTCGGTATAAAGGAATTTTAGCAATAAATAAAGTATTAAAACAACCAAAAAGATATAAAACAAGCTTTTGATTGATGAATTAAGCGTCGCTATTTCAATCGGCCTTTCATAATCGGGGCTTTGTTCATATCTTAATATTTGGGGAAATTTTCTAAATTGTCTTTTAACTTCCAATGTAAGGCACTTTGAACAGCTGTTTGTGATTTTTAAGACAAATCCGCAGAATAAAAACGGTAAAATCGTACCTATTAAAACTCCCGCAATCGTATAAGGGTTAAAAATATCGAGATTTACTATAGTTAAGAAAAATACATAAGTTATGACACAAGCAATGAGCGTTATTATTGTGCAGTAGCTCATATAATTTTTGCCTAATGAATTTAAGTATAGTTCATTTTCAAGAAATTTTTCACTGAATATATTATTTTGTCTGTTGGTTTTGTAATCTTTTTCTAAATCATCGTCATAATTTTCGCTCAGCGCAGCAGATTGTCTTTGAATGTTGGAAAAATTATATACGGTTGAAATTAAGCCGTAAATCAATGAAGATGATAAATATGAAATCATAACTCCATAAAAACCAAAATCGGCGCTATTTGCTCCATCCGGCGCCAAAAAAGAAATAACCGTGCTAAGAGCGATTAATATTGCCGGAACAAAAACCGAGAGAAATCCTTCTTTAATTATTTCTAAATATGTGTTTGAAATACCCGATATTGAAGCGTTTGAAACTTTAATTGACGATTGGGATTTGATAAATAATATGCTTGAATTAATAAAAAGCAGTATTATCGCAGATAATGACCCCGTTGCAACGGAAACCCAAAAGCCCATGAAATATGGTATCCAAGAGTATACGACATAATATGAAATTAATAAAAATATGATTTCATATATTATAAGGGAAATGTAGATATTTTTGTTTAATTTATCTTTATTTATGTTTGTGATTAATATTGCAATGACACAGGAGAAAATACCTCCGGCACAGATTATCAAGGGCAAAAATAACCCTTGACTTCCAAGACAGATTGAACCTATCGTCATTGCACAAAACAAAAGACAAATGCACGAAATAAACCCATCGTAGGGCATCATCATATTAAGCTTGAGATTTTTGAAAAATCCTCTCAATAATAAAAGCGGACTTCTTTTGTCATTTTTTGAAATTTGAGCAATATAATTTGTAATTATTTGACTCGAAAGGTTTTGGGCTTTGTTTGATATTGAAGTACATATATTTAATATTAAAACAATTAAGCAGCAGCCAAAAGCATAGCCGTATAATATCTGATAGTCTCCGCACATATAAAATATAATTACCGTAGGGATTAAAAGAGCAATGAAGCTCAAAAGAGAAGGAATTGAAGATAGGGCGTAAAATTGAGCCAAAAATTGAGTTTTTTCGTCTTTGTTATAAAAAATCCTCGGGAAAAATTTTAAAACGATATAATCGGAAAAAATATATAATGCACAGGTAAAAATTATACCTATGTCAAATGAGACAATGAATTTTTTTGAAAATATTTTTAAAAATAAAAACGATAATAAAACCATCAAGACTATGACTACTCGAATTATTCTCGTAAAAAATATTTTTGAGCCCGACATAAAATAGTTTGTGATGTTACTTGAGAGTGAATTAATGTCTTCTTTTGGATTAATGAAGTGCAATTCAAGGATTTTTAGAGCACTTGCAAAAGTTGAAATAGCGCCTGCAAAAAGAGCCAGCCATTGAGATTTTTCGGTCGGGGTATGGTTAAAATATACATGATAAGATAAATAAAGCGTGAAGATAAGCATTATCCAAAAAATTGAATAATAAAAAACCAACTTGCCTCTAATCTTAATTCTATCCATTTTGTCATCCGAAAAATTACATGTAATATAATATAATAAAAAAATAATTTTGGTTATTTTGTTGTATTAATTTTATTTAATTTCAAACGATTTTCATCTAAATATTGGGCTATTGTTGCATTTACGACGTTTAATAATTCTTTAGATTTATCGGATTTTCGAAGCGCGACGCCATAAAATTCTTTTGAATAGGAATGATTTATTATTTTGAAATTTTGATTTTCAAAACCTTTTAAGATGCAATCATCCCCTAAAATCGCATCAACCTGCCCTTTAGACAGTAAATTAAATGCTTCAAGATATGTTTTTGTGCCGACTAAATTAGCGTTAGGACAAGCCAGTCTTGAAATTTTTTCGCCCGTTGTACCTAATACGACAGCCAATTTTCCTTTTGTATTAAGATTATTTAAACTTGTGATTTTAGAATCGATTTTGACCATAATTTTTTGATTAGCCGCGAAATACGGGTTTGAAAAATCAATCACAAGCTTTCTTTTGTCGTTTATGCTCATTGTCGCAACCAATATATCGACTTCTTTTGAATTTAATTTTGAGATTCGATTTTGAGGAGTGACACTGACGTATTTGATATTAGCGGGATTCACTTCACTAAAAATATTATTTGCTATTCCGTAAGCTAAATCGACATCTAATCCCTTAAGTTTGTCTTTTTCATAGTACCCGAAAGGCTTTGAATCAGTTTTTACGCCCGCAATTAAGTATCCTCTTTGTTTGATTACATCCAAATCGTTTAATTTCTGCTCTTTTTTATCACATCCTGATAAAAACACACATAATACTAAAATTAAAAATAAAAATATATACTTTTTCATAAGATTATAATATCATAAAAATTATGAAAGAATTTTGTATTAATTTGTTTTTTAACACAATAGGGGCGTTTTTAGCCGCGTTTGCGCTTGAGTGTTTTTTGGTTCCGAATCAAATAATAGATGGCGGCATTGTCGGTATTTCAATTATGGCAAGCTATGTCACAAAGATTAATTTAGGTATATTTTTAATCGTTTTAAATCTGCCTTTTTTGTTGCTAGCTTTGAATGAATTCGGAAAAAGATTTATTTTGCTTGCGCTATATAGCGTCGGAGTATTAGCGTTATTTGTTAATTTTGTTTCGACAAATATTTCCGTTATTACCGATGATTTATTGTTATCTTCTCTTTTTGGAGGAGCAATATTAGGCTGTGGCGTAGGGATAGTGCTGAAAAACAATGCTTGTATGGATGGGACTGAAATATTATCAATGAAAATCGCTAAAAAGCTTCCCTATTCCGTGGGTGAAATAATAATGTTTATAAATGTCTTTATTTTCTTGACCGCGGGGTTTTTATACGGCTGGGAACAGGCAATGTATTCAACAATTACGTATCTTATCGCCTATAGAGCAATTGATACCGTTGTTCAAGGCTTAAGCGAAGAAAAATCAATCAGAATCGTATCGGACAAAGGGCATGAATTAGGCCAGGCGATTATTGATAATCTTAACAAAACCGTAACATATCTTGAAGTCCAAGGAGGCTATTCAAAGGCTAAAAAAACGATGGTTTATTGTATTGTGCCTAGAATTGAGCTTTATAAATTAAAAGAGCTTGTTATATCGCTTGATAAGGATGCGTTTTTGTCTATCGAAAACGTTCATGAGGTTTTTGGCAAGCGTTATAAAAATAAATAATTTGGGAATATACAGGAAAAAAGGGAGTAATCTCTGCTGTATGCCAAGATGCGCAATTTGATTTTTTCAAGTTGCGCATCGATTTTATTTTTTGAAAAATTTGTCTAAATTTAGTGTTTATTTTATAATTTAGAAAAAAGTTACAATATCGAGAGGAAGAAGATGAAATCTATGGAATTATTCTATAAAAAACAAAATTGTACCGAATTATGCGAACAAGATATTAATAAAGAAACGGTCTTGGCTGGCTGGGCAAGCACAATTCGAGACTTAGGCGGAATTATTTTTGTTGAATTAAGAGATAAATCGGGCCTGTTCCAGCTTGTTGCAGACCCTAAAATCAACCCTGAGGTTCATACGATTTTATCTAAAATTAAGCCCGAATATGTAATTCAAGCAACGGGAAATATCTCAAAACGCCCCGATGACACAATAAACGATAAATTAAAAACCGGAACAATTGAGATGTATCCTAAAAAAGTTGAGATTTTATCCGCTTCTCAAACTCTGCCTTTTGTATTAGAGGATGATAATGTATCTGAAGATGTCCGCCTTAAATACCGTTATTTGGATTTAAGACGAGAAAAAATGCTCAATAACTTTAAACTTCGCCATAAAATTGTGACTGCCATAAGAACTTATTTAAACAGTCTTGATTTTATGGAAGTTGAAACGCCGATATTAATTAAAGCAACACCTGAAGGCGCAAGAGATTATTTAGTGCCTTCAAGAATTTATGACGGAAAATTTTATGCGCTTCCGCAATCTCCTCAAATATTTAAACAGTTGTTGATGGTATCGGGCTTTGAAAAATATTATCAAATTGCAAAATGCTTTAGAGATGAAGACTTAAGAGCAGATAGACAACCCGAATTCACTCAAGTTGATATGGAAATGTCTTTTGTTAATCAAGATGACGTTATAAAAATGACAGAAGGCTTAATTGAAAGCGCTTTTAAAGCAGCTGGTGTTGAAGTCAAAGCGCCTTTTAGAAGAATCAGCTGGAGAGAAGCAATGGATAGATTCGGCTCCGACAAACCCGACACACGCTTTGGCTTAGAATTATTCGATGTAACGGATATTATGCAAGCTTCCACTTTTGAAGCTTTTAAAGCCGTAATTAATCAAGGAGGAACGGTAAGAGCAATTAAAATCCCGGGAATTGCAAATTATTCAAGAAAAGAAATGGATGATATAAGAAACCTTGCAATTTCATTTGGCGCAAAAGGTCTGGCATGGATAACTTATATGGAAGATGGAAGTGTTAAATCGCCTGTTTTGAAGTTCTTAAATGAAGATCAAATTAAAGAGATTCAACAAAGAGCCCAAGCTCAAAACGGCGATATAGTGTTCTTTGTAGCTGATTACCCGGCAATTGTTTTTGATGTATTAGGAAGATTCAGATTATATTTTGGTAAAAAACTCAATATGATTGATGAAACAAAACATGATTTACTCTGGGTTGTTGATTTTCCGCTCTTTGAATATAGTTTTGAAGATAATACTTATAAATCAACTCACCATCCTTTCACAATGCCTGCATTGGAAGACATTGACAAACTTGAAACCGACAAAGGTAACGTTAAATCAATCGCATATGATATTATCTATAACGGAAATGAACTGGGCGGCGGGTCAATCAGAATCCATGACGCACAAATTCAGGAAAGAATATTTAAAGCTCTTGGTTTAACCCCCGATGACATTAAAGAAAAATTTGAATTTATGATTGATGCTTTTAAATACGGAACCCCTCCCCATGGCGGTTTGGCTATCGGTTTAGACAGGCTTGTGGCATTGTTATTAAGAGCAAATTCAATCAGAGAAGTTATCGCATTTCCTAAAAACTCTAACGCAAAAGACCTAATGACAAATTGTCCGACAAGCGCAAGCGAAGAACAGCTTCGGGAATTGCATTTGAAATTAAGAAATCCAAAAGTCTAAAATCAAAAGTTAAATTTAATGTTGAACAACAAAAAAATTGTAATAGTAATGCCTGCGTATAATGCGCAGGCTACTTTAAAAGAAGTCTGTGACAATATCCCAAAAGATTTTGTCGACGAGATTATTTTGGTGGATGATTGTTCAAATGATAACACTCTTGAGATTGCAAAAGAGCTTAAAATTAAGGTAATTGCGCACAAAAAAAACCTCGGTTACGGTGCAAACCAAAAAACTTGTTATGACGAGGCGTTCAGAGTTGGAGCTGATATTGTTATAATGCTTCATTGCGACAATCAATATGACCCAAAGCTTGTAATACCGATGGCGTCAATGATTGCGTATGATAATTATGATTGTGCCATTGCTTCAAGAATGCTTTTAGACAGCGCCAAAAAAAATATGCCAAAATATAAATATTTTGCAAATAAATTTTTAAGCGCTTTTCAAAATATTTGTTTAAATAAAAATTTATCGGAATACCATAGCGGCTATAGGGCCTATAGCGCCGAAGTTTTAAGAAAAATTCCGTATCAAAAATTAAGCGATGATTTTATTTTTGATAATGAAATGTTGTGTTTAATTTTATATAACGATTTTACAGTCGGCGAATTGTCTTGTGAAACGAGATATTTTAAAAACTCAAGCTCGATTAATTTTAAAAACAGCGTAAAATATGGTCTTGGCGTCATTAAATTGAGTGTATTATATATTTTAGCCAAATTAAAAATCAAAATATCAATATTTAATATCAGATAACTTCGTTTTTGATAAGTTCATCTTTGATTTTATCAAGGCCGGATTTGATTATTCTCGATATTCTGCTTGGAGAAATGGCGAATTCGTCTGATAATTCGTATAATTTTTTTTCGTTATAAAATTTTGCTTCGATTAATTCTCTTTCGCGGCGAGATAACGTCGAAACGGCGTCTTTGATGGAAGTCGCGAGCATTGAAAATTCGCAATTTTCTTCGGGGTTTTTTCTTGAATCTCGAACTTCAAAAGCCGTTTCCGATTCAAAAAGCTCGTCTGTTGATAAAATTGTTTTATATATAGCGTCTTTGAGCATCGCTTGTTCTTCGTCATCTAAGTTGGGCAATTGTTTAACCCCATACCAGCGATAACGGTTTCTAAGTTCGTTTCGAATAGCCCATTTAATTGCTGTTGAAATATAGCTTTCGTTATATGTGTCAAAATCGTTGTTTTGGCATAAGATATTGACTGTTTGCAAGCCGATATTGACCAGCTCGTCAAACTCAATTAAATGAGACTTGCTCATTGAGCGATATTCTACTTTGGCAATTTTGTTGATTAACTCTGAATATTTACGCAAATTAGCGTCTATTTGTACTTTTTCTTTAACTTTTTGCATAACACTTCTTAATTAGAGGATATATTCTATCATGGTAAATTAATATTATAAAGTAATTGTTAATTTATATAACATTAATTTATTTCATAAAGAAAAAATCAACTGAAAAAAATAATTGCTAAAATTTTTTAAAATATTAAGTTTTATTAAAATTTCTTGACTAAAAATATTGATATAATATCATAAACTTAGTACCAAAGACGGTCGGTGGCATTTTAAAATTTGCCTTAATTTCCGGCTCAGGTTCAAGAAAATTAAATATCCTTTATTTAATTCTTATGAGCGGTTTTTGCGTACTATACTCGCAAAAACTTTTTTGTTTTTAGCGAAGTCTTAAAGAAAGGAGAAAAGCTCAAAAATGACAACAAAGCAATTTAAAAATGAAAAAATTGAATATTTCAAAAAACAATTTGAAAATGCTAAAGTTGCTATTGTCGCTGATTATCGCGGATTGAGCGTTGAAGAAATCACGGAATTAAGACGTTCTTTGCAATCAAACAACGCTGATTTGACCGTTACAAAAAATACATTGTGCAAAGTCGCTTCAAAAGACACAAGTTTTGAAGTCATTGCCGAATTGATGCACGGCCCGACCGCAATTGCTTTTGGATATGGCGACGAAGTCACGGCTGCAAAGGTTTTATCAAAATTCATTAAAGAAAACAAAAAAGGAGAAATAACAGGCGCAATCCTGGAAGGCAAAGTCCTAAACGCAAAAGAAACGCAAAAACTCGCTTCAATGCCTTCAAGAGAAGAACTTTACGCAAAAATGCTCGGTTCAATCAATTCTCCCGCAAGCGGCTTAGTATATTCCGTAAACGGCGTTATGTCTGCTCTTGTTAGAGCCGTTGCTGCCGTTCGCGACCAAAAAACAGCATAAACAAAGTATCATTAGAATTTAATTATGAAAGGTAAAATAAAATGAGTAACGTAGAAACAATTTTAGAATCAATTGAAAAATTAACATTATTAGAAGCCAGCGAATTAGTTAAAGCTATGGAAGAAAAATTCGGCGTATCTGCTGCCGCTCCCGTTGCTGTTGCTGCAGCTGCTCCCGCTCAAGGCGGTGCTGATGCTGCTGAAGCTCCAAGCGAAGTCAGCGTTATCTTAGCTAACGCAGGCGCTAACAAAATCCAAGTTTTAAAAGCTGTTCGTGAAATCACAGGCTTAGGCTTAAAAGAAGCTAAAGATTTAGTTGACGGCGCTCCAAAACCTGTTAAAGAAAACATCAAACCGGAAGAAGCTAAAGACATCAAGGCTAAATTAGAAGAAGCCGGCGCAACAGTTGAAGTAAAATAGTTTTAAACAGTTTAATATAGTTTTAAATATTTTAAAATATTATTCAACATCAAAACCTCCGTAAAATTCATTTGCGGGGGTTTTGTATACTTTTTCTTTTGTTTGGGAGGGTGATTTTTAGTACTCATTTGGGTTGGATGGGAAATAGTGCGGGAGTATGGTTTTCTGTTCTCTGTGAGTGATTCAGGGTCTGACCAGGATAAGTAGCCTCACAAAAAGCACTCGTCATTCTGAGCTGACTAGAAAATAGCGCAAGCGTAATTTTCTGTCCTCTGTGAGTGACTCAGAATCTCTTCACCTTAGTTAGACATGTCCTTCTTTAGAGATTGCGGGTCGGGGCCCGCAATGACGAGGTATAGTAGCTTACATCTCTGTATCGTGTCACCCTGAATTTATTTCAGGGTCTGACCAAGTGAAGTAGACCCACAAAAAGTGCCCGTCATTCTGAACTTGATTCAGAATCTCTTTAGACTCCTACATATCCTTCTCAACAGATTGCGGGTCAAGCCCGCAATGACGGAACGGCGTATAGGACTTTTCCATGTGCACTTAATGAAACATCATCCCGA